>NZ_WMBF01000249.1:0-9089 GCF_019400875.1 Streptomyces anatolicus
GGGCCGGGGTGTCCGGGCGGCCCGGGGCAAGGGGGAGCGCGGATGCGCCCGCGGCTACCCTGCTGGAGTGAGCACTGAGCGGAAAACCACCCCCGAAGCCCCGGAACCGGCCGTGTCGGGCCCGCGTCCCGGGCGGCTGACCGCGGCGGCGGCCCTTGCCGCGCTGGAGGGCCTCGCCCTGCTCGCCGGGGGTGTGTACATGCTCGTGATGGGCCTCGCGGGCAAGCCCGACAATCCGCAGCAGGCGGAGACCGGCGGCATCACACTGATCGTCCTCGCGCTGTTGCCGCTGCTGGCCGCGCGCGGGCTGCTGAAGCTGCGCCGGTGGAGCCGCGGGCCCGCGATCATCACTCAGATCATGGCGCTGCCGGTCGCCTGGCAGCTGCTGCAGGCCGACAGCGCGGCGATCCCGGCCGGCATCGTCCTGGCGATCGTGGCGGTGGCGGCGCTGGTACTGCTGGTCAATCCCGCGACGACCGAGGCCCTTGGCATCCGGGGCCCCGGCAACGTAGCGGACCGGAAGTAACCGCTACTCCCCGTAGCCATTACCCGGAGTAGTCGTCACTCCTCCACCAGGAGCTTCTCGCGCAGCTGCGCCAGCGTGCGGGCGAGCAGGCGCGAGACGTGCATCTGGGAGATGCCGACCTCCTGTGCGATCTGCGACTGGGTCATGTTGCCGAAGAAGCGCAGGAGCAAGATGCGCTTCTCGCGCGGAGGCAGGTCCTCCAGGAGTGGCTTGAGGGATTCGCGGTACTCGACGCCCTCCAGGGCCTCGTCCTCGGCGCCCAGGGTGTCCGCGACGGCCGGGGACTCGTCGTCCGTGTCGGGGACGTCCAGGGAGAGCGTGGAGTAGGCGTTGGCGGACTCCAGGCCCTCCAGGACCTCCTCTTCGGAGATGCCCAGCTTCTCGGCCAGCTCGTGCACCGTGGGGGAGCGGCCGTGCAGCTGGGACAGCTCGGCGGTGGCCGTGGTCAGCGCCAGCCGCAGCTCCTGGAGACGCCGGGGGACGCGGACCGCCCACCCCTTGTCGCGGAAGTGCCGCTTGATCTCTCCCACGACCGTCGGTGTCGCGTACGTGGAGAACTCCACGCCGCGCTCCGGGTCGAAGCGGTCCACGGACTTGATCAGGCCGATCGTGGCGACCTGGGTGAGGTCGTCCAGGGGCTCGCCCCGGTTGCGGAAGCGGCGGGCCAGGTGCTCGACGAGCGGCAGGTGCATGCGGACCAGCTGGTTGCGCAGCTCCGCGTACTCCGGACTGCCGTCGTCGAGGCCGCGCAGCTCGATGAACATCGCGCGTGCGCCGCTGCGGTCCTGTGGATCGTGCCGGCTGTGCTCGTGCTCGCTCATGTTTCCCGCCCGTCGCCCGCCGCCCCGGCCGGAGAGCCGCTTGAGCTCGTCCTTGGCGGTCGGCTCTGCCTGCTCCGACACATCGGCCACCGTCAGCGGACCCGGACGCCCCGGGTCCTCCGGGTGCGGTTTGGCCTGCTGCTCGGGGATCCCGGTGGCCATGGGGCGCACCCCCTCCCTGCCGTCGGCGGGCAGACTCTGTGTGCCGCGCTCTTCGTCACGCACCGGCCCGTCCCCGTCCCTCACGCCGGCCCGGGTCCCGCGCCGCGCTTCTTGTAGAGGCTGATCGAGACGGTGTTGTCCTCGGCGACGGTGGAGTCCACCTGGCCCGCGAGGGCCGACAGCACAGTCCAGGCGAAGGTGTCCCGCTCCGGGGCCCGGCCGTCGGTCGTGGGCGCCGAGACCGTCACCTCCAACGAGTCGTCGACGAGCCGGAAGACGCAGCTGAGCACGGAGCCCGGCACGGCTTGCTGGAGGAGGATCGCGCAGGCCTCGTCGACCGCGATGCGGAGGTCCTCGATCTCGTCGAGAGTGAAGTCCAAACGCGCCGCGAGGCCGGCCGTCGCCGTCCGCAGCACCGACAGGTAGGCACCCGCAGCCGGAAGGCGGACCTCCACGAAGTCCTGATTCCCGGGCTCGCCTGCGATCTGGGACACCCTCACCTCCAAGGTGGTACAAGCACTTTCGGGGCTCCAGCGCCGCCGTCCTGCGGCGGTCCGGACTGCGTCACACGGGTAACGCGCCACGTAGTTCTGCGGTGACGCTATCGCGCTCCCCAGCTCCGTGTCCCGGGGACCCCGCCCCGTTGCTG
Organism: Streptomyces anatolicus; assembly: GCF_019400875.1. Taxonomy (NCBI): domain Bacteria; kingdom Bacillati; phylum Actinomycetota; class Actinomycetes; order Kitasatosporales; family Streptomycetaceae; genus Streptomyces; species Streptomyces anatolicus. The sequence continues at coordinate 2,159 of NZ_WMBF01000249.1, forward strand.
TCACTCATAGTAAGCATATGAGTACACACAGTGGCTAGGGGTCGGGCGGACCCAATTGGAAAGAACGGGCGTCGGGTTGACGTACCCAGGCGTCAGACGATCGAACCGTCCACAAAGCACCAGCGCCAGCTCTCGCCCGGCTCGAAGGTCCTCATCACTGCGTGTGAGGTCTCCTTGAAGTGCGCCGTCGCGTGCTGGAACGGCGAGGAGTCGCAGCAGCCCACATGACCGCACTCCAGACACAGCCGCAGCTGGACGGGGTGGCTGCCGGCCGCCAGGCACTCGAGGCACGTGTCGCTCAGCGGGGCCACCTCGGGGTGCGGCAGCGCTGCCACGTGCGGGCACTCGTTCATGATTGCCAGGTTACGACGGAACGCGGAAGGCGGAGGGGTCTGCCGATGGACGTACTGCCCCTGGTGGCACTGATCGCGGCGAGCGCCATGGTGGCGGGGGCCGCGCGCAGGACGCCCGTACCCGCCCCGCTGCTCCTGGTGGGGGTGGGGCTCATCGCCTCGTACGTCCCCGGAGTGCCCGACTACCACCTCGACCCGCACATCGTGCTGCCGCTGATCCTGCCTCCCCTGCTGCACACGGCCGCCCTGGAGAGCTCCTATCTGGACCTGCGCGCCAACATCAGGCCCGTCGCGCTGCTCTCGGTCGGCTACGTGCTTTTCGCGACGCTCGCCGTCGGCTGGCTCACGTATCTGCTGATCCCCGATCTGCCGCTGACCGCCGCGCTGGTGCTCGGGGCCGTCATCGCGCCTCCGGACGCGGTCGCGGCCACCGCCATCGCGCGCAGGGTGGGGCTGCCCTCGCGAATCACCACGATCCTCCAAGGCGAGTCCCTGGTGAACGACGCCACCGCGATCACCGCCTTCAAGGTGGCCCTCGCGGCGGCGGTCGGGGAGGGCGCGAGCTGGACGGGCGGCGTCCAGGAGTTCCTGGTGGCCGCCGTCGGAGGGGTCGGCGTCGGGCTCCTCCTGATGGTGCCGATCCACTGGCTGCGCACCCACCTCAAGGAGGCGATGCTGCAGAACACCCTCTCGCTGCTCATCCCCTTCGTCGCCTACGCGGCCGCGGAACAGGTGCATGCCTCCGGAGTGCTCGCCGTGGTCGTCGTCGCCCTCTACCTGGGACACCGCTCCTGGCAGGTCGACTTCGAGACGCGGCTCCAGGAGGCCGCGGTGTGGAAGGTCGTCGCGTTCATCCTGGAGTCGGCGGTCTTCGCGCTCATCGGGCTGCAACTGCCCATCGTCCTCAAGGGACTCGGCGAGTACAGCGTCGGACAGGCCGTCTGGTACGCGGCCGGGGTCTTCGTCTTCGTCGTGGTGGCGCGGTTCGCGTGGTCCTACCCGGCCACCTATCTGCCGCGTGCCGTGTCGGCGCGCATCAGGGAGCGCGAGCGGGACATGGACTGGCGCAGGCCCCTGATCGTCAGCTGGGCGGGGATGCGCGGCGTGGTCTCGCTGGCCATCGCCTTCTCGATCCCGCTCGCCATGGAGGACGGGGAGCCCTTCCCCGCACGCAACCTTGTCCTGTTTCTGACCTTCACCACGGTCATCGGCACGCTCGTCGTGCAGGGTCTCTCGCTGCCGTGGCTGATCCGTGTCCTGAAATTGCCGGGCCGGGACGCGCAGGCGCAGACGCTCGCCGAGGCGCAGGCGCAGAACGCCGCCTCGCAGGCCGCGGAGGCCCGCGTGGAGGAACTCATGCGGGACGAGCGCAACCGCCTCCCAAGGCCCCTCCAGGACCGTCTGCGCACCGTCCTGGAACGGCGGCGCAACTCCGTGTGGGAACGGCTCGGTCAACCCAACCCCGTGACGGGGGAGTCGGCGGACGACACCTACCGGCGGCTGGCGCGCGAGGCGATCGCCGCGGAGCGCGAGGTGTTCGTGAGGATGCGGGACGAACGGCGCATCGACGACGAGATGATGCGGACGCTGCTGCGCAAGCTGGACCTGGAGGAGGCTGCCGCCTACCGGGAGGTCGAGGACTGAGCCGGCGTTCCGCCGCTGCCGGTGATCACCGCGGTGAGGCGGGTGCCGGGCGGGAAGGCGCCCTCTTCGGAGAGGGCGGTCAGGGCGTAGAGCAGCTTGGCGACGTAAAGGCGCTCTACGGAGAGGGCCGTCCGCGGGCCGTGGCGGCGCTCGAAGTCCTCGGCGAAGGCGATGAGTTCGGGTGGCGTACGGGCATAGCCGCCGCAGTGGAAACGGTCGTCCAGACTCCAGTTGCCGGTCGGCTCGCCGAACGTCTCGCGTTGCAGGGCGCCTATCTCCGGGCCCAGGAAGCCGCCCTTGAGGACCGGTATGCCGAGGGCCCGCCGGTTCGCGCCGAGTCCCGCGGCGAGGCCCGCGAGCGTGCCGCCGGTGCCGCAGGCCACGGCCGCCACATCGGTGTGCTCGCGCAGCTCCTCGCCGAGAGCCGTGCAGCCCCGTACGGCCAGGGCGTTGCTGCCGCCCTCGGGGATCACGTACGCGGTCTCCGCGCCCGTCTCGCCAAGGATCGCCGCCAGCGTCCCGGGGTTGCTCTTCGCGCGGTACGTCGATCTGTCGACGAAGTGCAGTCGCATGCCGTCGGCCGCGCAGCGGGCCAGGGAGGGGTTGAGGGGGCGCCCGGCCAGTTCGTCGCCGCGCACGACACCGACGGTGGCGAAGCCGAGGAGGCGGCCCGCGGCGGCCGTGGCGCGCAGATGGTTGGAGTAGGCGCCGCCGAAGGTCAGCAGGGTGTCGTGGCCCGCGTCGGCCGCGGCCCGGAGGTTCAGGACGAGCTTGCGGTACTTGTTGCCCGGCAGGTCCGGGTGGATCAGGTCGTCCCGCTTGAGCAGCAGCCGCACTCCGTGGCGGTCGAAGCGGTCGTCCTCTATGCGCTGCAACGGCGACGGGAGCCGGGGTCGCAGTCCGGCGGGCGGGGTGGAGTGCACCCCGCCATTGTCCCCCGCGGCACGCCGTGCGGCAGGGGCCGGATCGGCGGAGGAGGCTCGCGCCCGGACTCGGCCCGGGCCACGTGCCTCTCCGGGGTGTCGCTCGAGGCGTTCCTCGTCGTTCCCTGAGGCGTTTCTCGACGTTACTTGAGGCGTTCCTCGACGCGCTCGCGCATCCAGTCCATGGTGAAGCCGCGCGGGTCGACCTTGCCCGGCTGCCACTCCAGGTGGCCGATCACCGAGCGCTCCGTCCAGCCGTGGACGCGGCAGATCGCGGCCGAGACCCGCTCGATGGCATCCAGCTGGACGTCGGGCCAGGGGTCCTCGCCGTCGCCCAGGTTCTCGCACTCGAAGCCGTAGAAGTGGCGGTTGCCGTCGCTGTTCGACTCGTTGTCCGGAGGCAGGCCCTTCTCGGCGATGACCGCCCGCAGCACGTCGTCGTCGCCGAGACCGGCGTGGTTGGCACGGCCGTAGCCGATGAGGTGGACGCTGCCGTCCTTGGTGATGACGCCGTGACAGAGCGGGCCGGGCAGCGACGGGTGGCCGACGCGGCAGATCTCCACCGTGCGCTCGCTGCCCGAAGTGACGGTGTGATGGATCATCACGCCGTGCACGGGGCCCCAGGGCCCTTTGTGGTTGCGGTTGTGGTGCTCCCAGTCGCCTACTTCGACGACGGTCACGCCTTCGTCTCGCAGAGCCTCCAAGAAGCGACCCGCGGACATGGGTGGGGCCATGACCGCCTCCTTTGCGGGGCGCGACGGCCGCCGGTCGCGAACCGCCTCATACGCCCTGCTTGTACCGGAACTCCGGTGGCCGGACCAGTTGTTCGGAATTCATCCGAGTGCTGTTCGGGCACCGTGCGAGCCGATCCGGTCAGTTGCCGTGCAAGAAGGCGTCGCCGTGCATCGCGATGTGGGACTCCACGGCCTCCAGGGCCTGCTGGGTGGCCTGCGGGGAGCCGGTGCCCCTGCGCTCCGCGTAATACGCGGCGCCGAGCTTCTTCAGGAGGGCGTCGCCCGCGCGCTTCTCCTGGACCTCGTCGAGCTTCTGCTTGCCCTGCGTGAGGCCACGCTGCGCCTGCTCTTTGGCGCGATCCAGGAAGCCTGCCATGTGCTGTCTCCTGCCGGTTGAAGCCAAGGGGTGCGGGCGGTGCCGCCCCGCAAGTCTTCAACGGGGGCGGTGATCTCGCAGTTCCCGGCGCTCAAGCGGGCGAGCCGGTTGCGCCGGACGGGTGGAAACCGCCCCCCTGCCCCACATACGCGTGATCCATTCCCGCTCGTTTGTGTAATGGCGCCGCCACGTTCCGTGCTGGAAAGCTGGCGGTCGCAGATCACCGCAGGTACTCGGGAGGGCACACGCAATGTCGGTAGGCGAAGAGATCCGCGCGGAGTCGGAGAAGCCGCAGCAGAGCCTCGGCACATCAGCCGCTCGGAATCTGGCCACCACCACCAAGTCGGCACCGCAGATGCAGGAGATCAGCTCGCGCTGGCTGCTGCGGATGCTGCCCTGGGTGCAGGTGCAGGGCGGAACGTACCGGGTGAACCGGAGGCTGAGCTACTCGGTCGGTGACGGCCGCGTGACCTTTGTGAAGACGGGTGACCAGGTCGAGGTCATCCCCGCGGAGCTCGGCGAGCTGCCGGTGCTGCGCGACTTCGACGATCAGGAGGTGCTGGCGGAGCTGGCGCGGCGGTGCCGGCAGCGGGAGTTCGCACCGGGCGAGGTTCTGACCTCCTTCGGCAACCAGGCGGACGAGGTCTTCCTGCTCGCGCACGGCCGGGTGGAGAAGGTCGGCACCGGTCCCTACGGCGGCGACGCGGTGCTCGGGACACTCGCCGACGGCTCCTACTTCGGGGAGGCGGCGCTCCTCGACCCCGAGGCCATCTGGGAGTACACGACACGCGCGGTGACCGCCTGTACGGTCCTGACGCTGCCGAGGCAGGACCTCGAACAGGTCGCCGAGCGCAGCGAATCACTCCGCGGCCACCTCCACCGGCTGCGCTCCATCCCGCCCCAGCGCACCAACAAGTACGGCGAGGCGTGCATCGACCTCTCGGCCGGACACGTCGGCGAAGCCGTGCTGCCGGGCACCTTCGTGGACTATGAATCAGCCCCGCGTGAGTACGAGTTGAGCGTCGCCCAGACTGTTCTGCGCGTCCACACGCGCGTGGCCGACCTCTACAACCAGCCGATGAACCAGACGGAGCAGCAGCTGCGGCTCACCGTCGAGGCGCTCAAGGAGCGCCAGGAGCACGAGCTGATCAACAACCGCGAGTTCGGACTCCTGAACAACTGCGAGTACGACCAGCGGATCCAGCCCCACGGCGGTGTGCCCAGCCCCGACGACATGGACGAACTGCTCAGCCGCAGGCGCGGATCGAAGCTCTTCCTCGCCCACCCGCGCGCGATCTCCGCGTTCGGGCGCGAGCTGAACAAGCGCGGACTCGTCCCCGAGACCATCGACGTCGCGGGCAACAGGATCCCCACCTGGCGCGGGGTGCCGATCTTCCCGTGCAACAAGATCCCGGTGAGCGAGGCCCGCACCACGTCCATCATCTGTATGCGTACGGGTGAGGAGGAGCAGGGCGTCGTCGGCCTGCGGCAGAGCGGCATCCCGGACGAGATCGAACCGAGCCTGTCGGTGCGGTTCATGGGCATCAGCGAGCAGGCGATCATCTCGTACCTGGTCTCGACCTACTACTCCGCGGCCGTGCTGGTCCCGGACGCACTCGGAGTCCTGGAGAACGTCGAGATCGGCCGCTGGACATGAGCCCCGGACCGTGTCCGTGGCCGCGGCGCCGGGTACACCACCTCCGTACGCGCCCACAGGCCGAGGAAGCGCCACCGTCCCCCTCCTTTTCGGGGTGAGTCCATGACGGACACGACGACGGACTTGGCAGGCATGGCGGAGAGGGCGGCATGGCCGCGGGGTTCCGGTGACGGGCACGAGGCCGCGGAGGTCCTGGCGGCGGCGCGCGCGTGCGTCGACCCCGAGTTGCGCCGCGCGATCGACTCGCTGCCCGGCTCCCTGCGCCGGGTCGCGCGCTACCACTTCGGGTGGGAGCACGCCGACGGCTCACCGGCCGCGGGGAACGCGGGCAAGGCCATCAGGCCCGCTCTCGTGCTCGCCGCGGTGCGGGCGCTCGGCGGGGAGCCCGCCGTCGCCGTGCGGGCCGCGGCGGCCGTGGAGCTGGTCCATAACTTCACGCTCCTGCACGACGACGTGATCGACCGCGACACCACGCGCCGGCACCGGCCCACCGCCTGGACCGTGTTCGGTGACGCCGACGCGATCCTGGTCGGCGACGCCCTGCAGGCGCTGGGCCAGCGGCTGCTCGCCGAGGACCCCCACCCGGGGGCCCCGGCGGCGGCCGCCCGGCTGGCCCGCTGCGTCGTGGAGCTCTGCGCGGGGCAGCAAGCGGACCTCGCCTTGGAGCGGCGCGGTCCGGAGGAGGTGACGCTCGACGAGTGCCTGGCCATGGCCGAGGCCAAGACCGGGGCGCTGCTCGGCTGCGCGTGCGCGCTCGGGGCGTTGTACGCGGGCGGGACACCGGAGGAGGTCGACGCGCTCGACGGGTTCGGCAGGGAGGCCGGGCTCGCCTTCCAGCTCATCGACGACGTCATCGGCATCTGGGGCGACCCCGGACACACGGGCAAGCCGGCGGGCGCCGACCTGGCGGCCCGCAAGAAGTCCCTGCCGGTGGTCGCCGCGCTCGCCTCGGCCACGCCGGCCGCCACCGAGCTGGCCGGGCTGTACGGCGGGCCGCCCGCCGAGAGCGAGGCCGAGCTGGAGCGTGCGGCGCATCTGGTGGAGCGGGCGGGCGGACGCGACTGGGCGCAGGTGCACGCGGCCGACCGGATGTCACGGGCGGTGGGCCAGCTCGCCAGGGCCGTCCCGGATCCGGAGGCGGCGGGCGGACTGCTGGCGCTCGCCGAGTTCGTGACGCGGCGCACGCATTGAGGGGCGTAGCGGCGTACGGGCGTATGGCGGTCAGGGGGTGAGGAGGGGAGGCC
>NZ_WMBF01000024.1:0-31093 GCF_019400875.1 Streptomyces anatolicus
CGGGGCTGGAGGGGCGGAACGGGATTACGCGGAGGAATCCGCCCGGGTCCCGGCCAGCACCGTCTCGACGGAGTCCGCCTGCTCGGGCGGCTTGTCCTCGCGGTAGCGCAGGACGCGGGCGAAGCGGAGGGTGACGCCCGCCGGGTAGCGGGTGGAGCGCTGCAGGCCGTCGTAGGCGATCTCGACGACGAGTTCGGGGCGTACCTCCACGACGTGGCCGTTGTCGCTGACCGCCAGTTCCTGGAGGCGCTCGGTCTGCCAGGCGAGCATCGCGTCCGTCATGCCCTTGAACGTCTTGCCCAGCATCGCGTACGTCCCGTCGGGCCGCCGCGCGCCCAGATGGAGGTTGGAGAGCTTGCCCGTGCGGCGCCCGTGGCCCCACTCGGCGGCGAGCACCACCAGGTCGAGGGTGTGCACGGGCTTGACCTTCAGCCAGGAGGCGCCCCGGCGGCCCGCGTTGTACGGGGCGTCGAGCGACTTCAGTACGACCCCCTCGTGACCGCGCCCCAGCGTCGCCTCGAAGAACTCCTGCGCCTCGGCGCGCCGCCGCTCGTCCCCGGGGTCGTCCACCACCGTGCGCCGCACCCGCATCGGCTCGGGCACCAGGGCGGCCAGTTCCGCGTGGCGCTCGGCGAACGGCAGGGCGAGCAGGTCCCGGCCCGCCACGGACAAAGCGTCGAAGAAGACGGGGGAGAGGGGCAGCCCGGCCGCCGCCGCCTCGACGTCCACACGTGAACCGACGCGCCCCGCGATGTCCTGGAACGGCCGTGGGCGCCCCTCGCCGTCCAGGGCGATGACCTCACCGTCCAGGATGAAGTGCTCGCCCCGCAGCTCGCGTGCGGCGGCCGTCAGTTCGGGCAGCCGGTCGGTGATGTCGTCCAGGGTGCGGGTATAGACGCGTACGTCGTCCCCGCTGCGGTGGACCTGCACCCGGATGCCGTCCAGCTTCTCCTCGACCGCGCAGGCGCCGAGCTTGTCGATGCCCTCGGCGACCGACGTGGCGCCGTGCGCCAGCATGGGCAGGATGGGGCGCCCCACCGTCAGCCGGAACTCGTCCAGCGCCTCCGGACCGCGTGCCAGCAGCGCCTGCGCGACCGGGCTCAGGGCGCCCGCGAGCATCACCGAGCGCCGCACGGCGTCCGCCGGGGTCTGCGTGGCCACCGCGAGGCCCTCCACGGCGACCGCGTCCAGGGCGCCCTGGCGGACCTCGCCCGTGAGCAGCCCCACCAGGAACCGCTGCTCGTCCGCGGTGGCCGCCCCCATCAACTCACTCACAAGGCGCTTGCGTTCGGCCTGCGAACCGGAACCGGACACCGCGCCGATCGCCGTGAGCGCCTCGTCCACGCCGCGCACCGTCAGGCTCGGCTCATCGGCGGGCGGCCCCGCGTCCCTGAGCGTGCTCCATCCGATGCCGAGCCGCCCCTGGGGCAGCCGCCCCGCCAGATAGGGGATGACAACCGGAACGTCCTGGGGCTCCGCCGCCCGGAACAACTCGGCGAGCAGGGCGATCTTCCGGGACCGCGCGGAGGTGGCGGCCACTTCCTTGGACACGTGTGCGAGCCGGGCGAGCAGCATGGGCCCATCCTGCAACGGGGTGGGGCGCGGCGCACGGCCGAGCGGGTCGGGCGGACGGGGGCGCATGGGCCGGCCGGACCGGGCGGGACGGCTGTTGTTCCTGGATGACACGTGTGTACTCCGCTGTGACGGGCACACGGAGGGTCACACGGCCCCCGCACATGCCGGAGGGGCGTGCGGCTCAGGCGGGGCGAGTGACACAGGTCACATGGATCTCTTGGCGTGTTGCCGTAATGCCACCCCTCCAAACGGGGTCGTAAGGGCACAGGGGTTCCGCGAGCGGACCCCGAGGACTGGAAAAACGCAGAAGTGGAGCTCGATCATGGCCGTCACCCTCCAGCAGCCCACCCGCGCACGCCTCATCGCCTCGGACGGACATGAGTACGCCCTCCCCGTGGTCCTGCGCTACTCGGCCGAGGACCCCCTCGCGGTCCAGATCACGTTCCCCTCCGAGGCCTCCCTCGACGGCATGGAGGTCACCTGGATCTTCGCCCGCCAGCTCCTGGAGGACGGGCTCAGCGCTCCGGCGGGCGGCGGTGACGTGCACATCTGGCCGTGCGGCCGGGCGCGCACGGTGATGGAGTTCCACTCCCTCGAAGGGCTCGCCCTCGTGCAGTTCGACGACATGGCCCTGCGCCGCTTTCTGGCACGGACCTACGCCATGGTGCCCGCGGGCGGCGAGGAGCCGAGCCTCGATCTCGACCAGGACCTGACGCGCCTGCTCGGCGGCGTCTGACGAGTGACGGGGTCCCCTCCTCGCGTCCGCTCACTCGACGAACCTGCCTCGCGTGTTCCTGCGTCGCGCCAATGTGACCGCCCGCCGCCGCAGCGCCACGACCACGCCCGCGAGCACGACCAGCGAGCCCGCCACCACCATCAGCACCGCGGGCCAGTCGGAGTCCTCCGGCTCCAGGGGCAGCGCGTCGGCCTGCGCGGCGAGGTGCGCGGGCCCCGGCGCGGTGCGGGGCGCCTTCGGCGGCGGCAACAGCGAACCCACCGGCCGCACCTTCCCGGCCGCGGCGAACCCCCAGTCGAGCAGCGACCTCGCCTCCTCGTACACGGCGCGCGCACCGCCCCGCTGCGGGTTCATCACCGTCACCACGAGGGTGCGCCCGCCGCGCTGCGCCGCGCTGATCAGCGTGGCACCGGCGTGGCTCGTGTAGCCGTTCTTCACGCCGAGCAGGCCCGGGTAGGCCGCGACACCGCCGGCGCCGGTCAGCAGCCGGTTGGTGTTCTGGATGGGGTACGACCAGCCGCCCGCCGGGAACTGGGCCACAGGCGTCGAGCAGTAGCGGGCGAACTGCGGGTCGGCGAGGCCCGCCCTGCCGAAGACCGCCAGGTCGTACGCCGATGAGACCTGCCCCGCCGCGTCGTAGCCGTCGGGCGAGACCACGTGGGTGTCCCGGGCGCCCAGCTCGCGGGCCTTGGCGCGCATCTGCTCGACGGTCCTGTGCAGGCCGCCGTTGAGCCCCGCCAGGACGTGCACGGCGTCGTTGCCGGAGCTGAGGAAGACCCCGCGCCACAGGTCGGCGACGCGGTAGGCGCGGCCGGGCGACACGCCCACCAGGCTGCTGCCGTCGCCGACACGGTCCAAGTCCCGCTCGGTGACGACGTGCCGGCGGTCCGCGTCGAGACGCGGGAGCGCGGTCAGCGCGAACAGGGACTTGAGCGTGGAGGCGGGCGGCAGCGGCCGGTGCGCGTTCTTGGCGGCGAGCACCTCGCCCGTACGGGCGTCGGCCACCACCCAGGCGAGCGCGGAGACGCCACCGGGCAGCCCCGGCGCACTGGGCCCAGGCCGGACCTGCACGCCCGGCCGGTCGAGGAGGACGGAGGTGTACGCGGGCAGCGGCCGCGGCGGCGCGGGCTCGGCCGGGACTTCGGTCGCCGAAACCGGGGTGGAAAGGACGACCAGAGCCCCGAGCGCGAGCGCCGCGGTGCCTACGGAGGAGGAGCGCGAAAGGTACCTGATGGCCATTCAGCCACCGTAGGAGCGCGGCCCCGAGTCCGCAGATCGGCTTGGCCCGCCTGGAGGTATCACTCCGTCACTTCGCTTGCGGAGCAGGGCCGCTGCCGGCGCGGGGCCGCTGTCGGGACGGGGCCGCCGGAGGAGCAGGACGGCTGCCGGAGGCCGACGGGTCAGGCGGGGAGGTTCTTCTCGATGGCGGCGACGACCTCGGGCGCGTCCGGCTCGACGCGCGGGCCGAACCGGGCGACGACCTCACCCGCGCCGTTGACCAGGAACTTCTCGAAGTTCCAGCGGACGTCGCCGGTGTGCCCCTCGGCGTCCGCCGTGTCGACGAGGCGCGCGTACAGAGGGTGCCGGTTCTCGCCGTTGACGTCGACCTTCTCCGTCATCGGGAAGGTCACCCCGTACGTCGCCGAGCAGAACTCGGCGATCTCCTCGGAGGTGCCGGGCTCCTGGCCCATGAACTGGTTGCAGGGCACGCCGAGCACGCTGAAGCCGCGCGGCCCGTACTGCTCGTGGAGCCGCTCGAGGCCCGCGTACTGCGGGGTGAGGCCGCACTTGGAGGCGACGTTGACGACGAGGACGGCCTTGCCCTCGAACTGGCGCAGGTCGGCCGGGCCGCCGCGCAGGGCGCCGATTTCTTCTTCGTAGACAGACATGGTCACCGAGCCTACGCCCGGCCCGGAGCCCGCCGTGAAGGGGCCTCGCGGTGCAGGCGGCCCCGGGCGACCAGTTCCACCGTCAAAGCCACGGCCACCGCCTGGACGGCCATCAGGGCGATCAGGACGAAGAGCTGCACGGCGCCCGCGAGCACCGGGGACGCGCCGCCCAGGAGCATGCCGACGAAGGCGCCGGGGAGGGTGACGAGGCCGACCGTGCGGGTCTGGTCGAGGCCGGGCAGCAGGGCGTCCGACGCGGCCGGGCGGATCAGCTCCAGGCGGGCGTCGCGGTCGGCGAGCCCGAGGGCGAGGCCCGCCTCGAACTCACCGTGGCGGGTGCGCAGTTCGTCGAGAGAGCGGCGCCCGGCGAGCACCGTCGCCGTCAGCGCGCCGCCGATGAGGATGCCCGTCACGGGGATCATGGCGATGCCCCGCACCGGAAGCAGCCCGGCCAGCGTCAGGCCGGCCACGACCGGGACGACCGGGCCCGCGATCGGCAGTCCCGCCCGCCACCAGGTGCCGTTCGGGGTGACGCGCCGCCCGGCGGTCCGCACCGCCACGGCGAACATCAGCAGCAGGAACGCGAAGAGCGCCGCCGTGTGCTGCACCACCCAGCCGATCGCGAGGGAGACCGCGGCCAGTTGGACCGTGGCGCGGGCCCCGGCGACCGCGATCTCGCGGGCCCTGCCCTGCGAACCGTCGGGGGCGAGCCGGAAGACGGCCGCCGTCGCCGCCGCGAGGAGCAGCAGCAGGAGCAGGGCCACGGCGAGCGCCGTGTTGACCGGCAGGAGGGCCTGGGCAGCGAGATCACGCACGCGCTCACCCTAGGTCGCGCGGCGGCCGGGCGGGTTGCGGTGCCGCCCGGGACATGCGGCGGGTGACCTGTAACGATGGGACGGGAACGGCAAGACACGGAGAGAGAGAAGGGCTGTACTCATGGCGCAGCAGGTGCGGGGCGTGATCGCCCGCGCGAAGGGCGAGCCGGTGCGGATCGAGACGATCACCGTGCCGGATCCGGGGCCGGGGGAGGCCGTGGTGAAGGTCCAGGCGTGCGGGGTCTGCCACACCGACCTGCACTACCGCGAGGGCGGCATCAACGACGACTTCCCCTTCCTGCTCGGCCACGAGGCGGCGGGCGTCGTCGAATCGGTCGGCGAGGGTGTCACCGAGGTCGCGCCCGGCGACTTCGTCATCCTCAACTGGCGTGCGGTGTGCGGCCAGTGCCGCGCCTGTCTGCGCGGCCGCCCCCAGTACTGCTTCGACACGCACAACGCGAAGCAGAGGATGACTCTGGCCGACGGCACCGAGCTGTCGCCCGCCCTCGGCATCGGTGCCTTCGCGGAGAAGACCCTCGTCGCCGCCGGGCAGTGCACGAAGGTTGACCCGGAGGCGTCGCCCGCCGCGGCCGGCCTCCTCGGCTGCGGAGTGATGGCGGGCATCGGCGCCGCCATCAACACCGGAAATGTAGGCCGCGGCGACTCGGTCGCCGTCATCGGCTGCGGCGGCGTCGGCAACGCCGCCGTCGTGGGCGCCCGCCTCGCCGGAGCCGCGACGATCATCGCCGTGGACATCGACGACAAGAAGCTCCAAACGGCCAAGGGCCTCGGCGCCACCCACACGGTCAACTCCCGCGCCACCGACCCCGTCGAGGCCGTGCGCGAGCTGACCGGTGGCAACGGCGCCGATGTCGTCATCGAGGCGGTCGGCCGCCCGGAGACGTACGAGCAGGCCTTCTACGCCCGTGACCTGGCGGGCACGGTCGTCCTGGTCGGCGTCCCGACCCCGGAGATGAGGATCGAGCTGCCGCTCCTCGACGTCTTCGGTCGCGGCGGCGCGCTGAAGTCGAGCTGGTACGGGGACTGCCTGCCCTCGCGCGACTTCCCCATGCTCATCGACCTCTACCGCCAGGGGCGTCTGGACCTGGACGCGTTCGTCACGGAGACCATCGCTCTGGAGGACGTGGAGAAGGCCTTCGAGCGGATGCACCACGGCGACGTCCTGCGTTCGGTGGTGATGTTCTGATGGCGGCCGAGCCCCAGGGGCACGCGTCCGGCGCGCGCGTCGACCACCTCGTCACCTCCGGCACCTTCTCCCTGGACGGCGGCACCTGGGAGGTCGACAACAACGTATGGATCGTCGGCGACGACAGCGAGTGCGTCGTCATCGACGCCGCGCACGACGCGGACGCCATCGCTCAGGCGGTGGGGGAGCGGCGCCTCACCGCGATCGTCTGCACCCACGCGCACGACGACCACATCGACGCCGCCCCCGCGCTGGCCGCCCGCACCGGCGCGCCGATCCTGCTGCACCCCGCCGACCTGGAGCTGTGGAAGCGGACGCATCCCGACCGCGCCCCGGACGGCGAGCTGTCCGACGGGCAGGAACTGACCGTCGCGGGCACGGTCCTGCGGGTGCTGCACACGCCGGGCCACTGCCACGGCGCGGTCAGCCTCCACACCCCGTCCCTCGGCACCGTCTTCACCGGCGACACGCTCTTCGCGGGCGGTCCTGGCGCCACGGGCCGCTCCTTCAGCGACTTCCCGACGATCGTCACGTCCATCAGGGAGCGGCTGCTGACGCTGCCGCCCGAGACGGTGGTGCGCACCGGGCACGGCGACAGCACGACGGTCGGCGCGGAGGCACCGCACCTGGAGGAGTGGATCGCCCGAGGTCACTGACTACGTCGGCCGTCAGCTTCTGATACGTCGGCTTGGATACGGCCCCGCGTGGTTCGCCACGCGGGGCCGTACGCGTACTGGCCCTGCTCCACGATCTCCGATAAGTTAGGCAAGGCTTACCTAATGGAGGTTGGGAATGGGTGTCCGTCACAGCAGCACGACCGTGCCCACAGCGGCGGCACGGGCCCGTTCGGTGCTCGCCACCGCATGGTCCTGCGCGGTGACCACGGAGATCGGCAGGGACGAACTCGTGGGCGCGCACAGCGTCACCGACGACGGAAGGCTGCGGCTGCGCCCGCCCGAGGACAGCGCGCTCGCCGCCGCCCTCATCTGCGCGCCGCGCGGCGAACCGTCCACGCTGATCGAGTTCGCCGACGTCGCGCCCGTCCCCCTCAGGGACCGGATCCGCGCACGCCTGTGGCTCTCGGGGTCGCTGGCCCACGAGGACGGACACCTCGTCTTCGAACCTGCGTGCGTGGTCCTGCACGACTCCCACGGCGAACGCGAGGGCGTCGAACTCGACGAACTCGCCCTGACCGTGCCCGACCCGCTCGCCGAGGCCGAAGCGCGGCTGCTCACCCACCTCGCCGACGCCCACCCGGACGCCGTCGAACAGCTCACCCGCCTCATCAGCCCGGACAGCCTCCAGGGCGTCGTGAGGGTCCGCCCGCTCGCCATCGACCGGCACGGCATCTCCCTGCGCCTCGAACGCGCCCGCGGTCAGGCCGACGTACGCCTGCCGTTCCATCAGAGCGTGGAAGACGTCTCCCAGGTGACGGAGTGCATGCACGCCCTGCTGACGAGGGCCCGCCTCTCAACGGCCCGGCGCGGGCGGCCGGTCGGCGGTTGACCGCATCGACCGCAGCGCGAGGAGCAGCACCCCGATGTCGTCCAGATAGACGGGATCGGGGATGAGGTCCGCGGGCAGCACGAGATAGGCGACCGCGCCCCAGAACACCCACTGCCGCTCGACGGGCAGCCCGGCTCTGCGCAGGGCGCGGCGGGTGCGGACGAGACGGACGAGCAGCACGGCCGCGACGGCGAGCGTCGCGGCGGCCAGAACGGCTGCGCAGACGAGGAGAACGGTCCATTCCGTGCTCATGCGTACGTACGTTACCGAGGGCGGCGCCCCGCGTCGCGGGGGTGCGGGCATGATGACGGGGTGAACGCGCAGCCGAAACCCCTCGCGCCCGTCCAGGCGCTGATCGTCATCGACATGCAGTCCGCTTTCGTCAGCGGGCGTGGCGCCGTGCCCGACGCGGACCGTCTGCTCCACACCGTCGGGGACCTCATGGCCCGGGCCCGCGAGAGCGGCGCCCTTCTCGTCCAGCTCCAGAACGACGGGGAGCCCGGCTCCCCCGACGAACCGGGCACCCCCGGCTGGCGCCTCCACCTGCCCGTCGACACCGGCCGCGGCGAGGTCGTCCTGCGCAAGAGCGCCGACGACGGCTTCGAGGAGACCCGCCTGGAGAAGCTGCTCCGGGAGGCCGGGGTCACGGAACTCGCCCTGTGCGGCGTCATGTCCGAGATGTGCGTGAGCGCCACCGCGCGCACCGCCCTGGAGCTGGACTTCCGCGTCGTCCTGCCGCACGACGCCCATGCGACGTACGACATCCCGGCCGCCGAGGGCATCAGCGACGCGGTGCCCGCCGCGGTCGTCTCGCGGGTCGCCGAGTGGGCGCTCGGCGACGAGATCGAGGTCGTCGCACGGGCCAGCGACGTCGGCTTCACCAGGCCGTAGCGGGTCCCTCGCCCGTCAGGCCACGGGCAGTACGCACACCGCGGCCCGCGCCCTGAACGGCCGCCCCGCCGGGCGCAGTTCACCGCCGCGCCGGTCGACGTGGAACACGCTGACCGAGTCCGACTTCTGGTTCGCGGTGAACAGCAGCCGCCCGGAAGGGGAGAGGGCCAGGTGCCGGGGGAAGTCCCCGCGCACCGGCACGGTGTCCAGGAGCCGCAGCCGGGCGCCGCCGCGCTCGACCGCGTACCGCGCGAGGCTGTTGTAACCCCGGTTGGCGAGATACGCGAAGCGGCCCTCGCGCACCACCACGAGCTGCGCCGGATGGTTGGTGCCCTCGCCGGAGCCCGTCGACTGCGGCTCGCCCGGCGTGAGGCGGCCGGTGGCGCGGTCGTAGGCGCAGACGACGACCGTGTCGTCCACCTCGTTGGCGAGGTAGGCGAAGCGCCCCGAAGGGTGGAACGCGAGATGGCGCGGTCCCGCGCCGGGCCGCAGGCGCGCGTGGGAGACCCGGCGGAGTGTGCCCGCCTCGCTGTCGAGCCGGTAGGTGTAGACGGTGTCGTTGCCGAGGTCCACGGCGAGGATGTGGCGGCCGTCCGGGGTTGTGACGATCTGGTGGGCGTGCGGTCCGTCCTGCCCCGGACCCGGCGGCGGCGAGGAGTGCGTGACCACGTCCGTACGCTCGCCCAGCGCGCCGGACTCCTCGATGGGGTGCACCGCCACGCTGCCGGAGAGGTAGTTCGCGCTGAGCAGCCAGCGGCCGCTCGGATGCACCGAGAGGTGACAGGGGTGTGCGCCGCCGGTGCCGCGCGTCCCGAGGATCTTGTGCGCGCCGCCGGGGGAGAGGGCGATGGCGGTCACCGCTCCCTTCTCCCGCTCGCTGACGGCGTAGAGCGTGCGGCCCGAGGGGTGCAGGGCCAGGTAGGAGGGGTCGGGGACGCCGCTGAGGGTGCCGGCGCCGGTGACGCGGCCCGTCGTCTCGTCGTACGTCGCCAGGGCGATGCCCGCCCCGCCGCCCTCCTGGGAGGTGTACGTCCCCAGGAACAACTGCCCCTCTCGGGGCGGGCGCTGAGACGCCGACGGGTCGGGGTCCTGGCGCGTGGCATCCCTGTCCGTGGCGTCCTCGCGGGTGCGGCCCGCGCTCTCGCGGCCCGGCGAGTCGGGGGAGGCGCAGGCAGAGGCGGAGGACAGCGCCCCGGCCGCCCCCGCCAGCGCCCCGATGAACCGGCGCCGCCCCGGACGGCTGCCCCGCTGAGGGATCGCCCCTTCTCCGCTGTTCATGCCTGCACCTCGTGGGTCGGTGGTTCCGCATACGGCAGCCACAGTGCCCCGTCCATGATCGAGCCGACAAGTGCCGCACCGCCCGCGCGCGGTAGCCGACCCCCACAGGGTGATCCGCGCCCGCCGGGGTCCGCCGCCCGGCGGAGGCGGTGGGTCCCGGAGGCCGACGCGGCGTCGGCGCACACGCGAAAGCCTCGGCGGGTACGGCGATCCTCGGCCCTGGGAGAAACAGTGACGGCCCCCTCGAACACCCCCGTGATCAGGCGCGCGTGGCGGAGAACCGAAGGCCCCCGCGCCCCCTGGGGCCGCCGCTGGCCCGACTGGGCTCCCCGCGCCGCGCAGGTCTGGGGCGGGGTGTACGCCGTCGTCCTCGTCGGCTGGGCCGCGACGGGCACCGCCGTGCCGCTCTCGGCACACGCGTACCAACCGGCAGCCTTCCAGCTCACCCAGGCGGCCCTCGCCGTGCTGGCCGCGGGAGTCTGCGCGGCGGCGGACCGCGCCCGGAAGGCCCGGAGCGCGTCCGCGGTGGACGGCACCCCGAAGTGCCGGAGCGCGGTGGGAGCCTCGCTCGCGCTCCTCATCCCGGCGTTCGGCTGGGGCGCGATCGGACTGCCGATGCACTTCGTGACGCTGGCGTCGGGCTCGGGGGTGGAGAGCGCGACGGGGCTCGTCCACCTGCTCCTGAACACGTGCGGCGGCGGGCTCCTCGCCATGGTCGCCGTGGCCCACCGGCGCGGGCTGCGCGGCCGGTGTGCCCGCTGCGGCCAGGGGCACGAGGGGCGGAGCGACGGCCCGTTGGCACACCCGCCCGCCTCCACCGCGTCGGCGCGGACCCGCGTGACGGCGTACGCCCTCGTGTGCGGCCTGCTGCCCTGGACCGTGGTCAAGACCGTCTGGCTCTTCGGCGGCGACGCGATCGGCGTGAGCGGGAAGGCCTGGCGGGACGACGTGGAAGCGGAGGCGACGGGTGCCTCGCGCGCGCTCGCCTCGGTCGGCGTCGACGTGACCGTGCTCGCGGCGCTCCTCGGCGTGTTCCTGCTGGCCGGCCTGATGCACCGCTGGGGGCAGGTGTTCCCGCGCTGGACGCCCCTTCTGGCCGGGCGGCGCGTACCGCGGCTGCTGCCGCTGATCCCCGCGTGGCTGACCGGCGGCGCCCTGTCGGTGTACGGCGCGGGACTCCTCGTATACGCCCTGCTGAGCGCGCTCGGCGTGGTGCCGGGGCTCGACCCGGTCGGGGTCTTCACCACCACCGGCGGGATGACCTGGATGGTGGCCTTCGGCGGACTCTCCTTCGGGGGCCTGGGCACGGCGCTCCTCGTGGCGTCCCGTTCGTACGCGGCGCGCAGCCGGCCGGTGTGCGCGGGCGCGCACCGCTGAGGAGCGGACCCCGTCCAGGCCATCCGAGCCACGCCGCCCCAGTCATGTCATCCGGCGCCCCGGACCACCGCGCCCTCCGTCCCGCACGCGTCGGCGCCCTGTGTGTCCCATGCCGGGAAGGGGTCGTGCCGCGGCGCTTCCTCCCCTTCCGTGAGCAGGCAGCGGGTCAGCGCGGCCCGCAGTGGCGCGGCACGCAACTCCGTGCCGATGAACACCAGTTCCTGCCCCTGTGTGTCGTCCGCCGCACGCGCCCCCGAGGGCTCGAAGCGGGCCACCGAGCCGGCCTGCGACCACAGCCCCGTCACGCGGGGGCGGCTCGCCAGCCAGAAGAAGCCCTTGGAGCGCAGGATCCGCCCGAAGGCCCCGCTCTCCATCTCCTCGGTGATAAAGGACCACAACCGGCCGGGGTGGAAGGGCCGCTCGGCACGGAACACCGTGCTCGAAATGCCGTACTCCTCGGTCTCCGGCACGTGGTCGCCGTTCAGCTCCCGCACCCACCCCGGCGCCTGCTGTGCACGCTCCAGGTCGAACAGGCCGGTCTCCAGGACCTGCGCGAGATCCACCCGGCCCCGGGTCGCGGGCACCACGCGGGCGAGCGGATTGAGGCGCGCGAGGGTGGCCGCGAGCCGCTCGGCTGTCTCCGTGTCGACCAGGTCGAGCTTGTTGAGGACGATGACGTCGGCGAACTCCACCTGGTCCATCAGGAGATCGCTGACCGTGCGCTCGTCGTCCTCGTACTGATCGAGACCGCGCTCCACGAGGCCGTCGCCGCCGGTCAGCTCCGGCAGGAAGTTGGCGGCGTCCACCACCGTCACCATCGTGTCGAGCCGGGCCAGATCGCCGAGCGTGGCGCCGTCGTCGCGCGGGAACGCGAAGGTCGCGGCCACCGGCATCGGCTCGGAGATGCCGCTGGACTCGATGAGCAGATGGTCGAAGCGGCCCTCGCAGGCCAGCCGGTCGACCTCTTCGAGCAGGTCGTCGCGGAGGGTGCAGCAGATGCAGCCGTTGGTCAGCTCGACCAGGCGTTCCTCGGTGCGGGACAGGGCGGCCTCGCCGCCGCGCACCAGCGCGGCGTCGATGTTGACCTCGCTCATGTCGTTGACGATCACCGCGACGCGCAGGCCGTCGCGGTTGGCGAGGACGTGGTTGAGCAGCGTGGTCTTGCCCGCGCCGAGAAAGCCCGAGAGGACGGTCACGGGCAGCCGCGTGGTTGGTACGTGCGTCATGTGCGGGACGGCTCTCAGCTTTCGGGGCGCAGCAGGCCGCGCTCGTACGCCTTGAGCAGCCGCTGCGGGACCATGTGCCGCTCGCCGTCGACGGTGAAAGGCACCAGCTGCGGGGTGCTGGCCTTCCACTGGGCGCGGCGGTGGCGGGTGTTGCTGCGGGACATCTTCCGCTTGGGTACGGCCATGGGGGTCCTCCTGAGATACCTGAGATAGGTGGGCTGGGCGACGCCTGCGACGCTATATGAAAATGGATCCCATTAACAACTAGCGCCGTTCCCCTAGCCACCGACCGCGGCGCCGGCCTTGCGTGACGCGGGCTCCCGCCGCGGCAGCAGCAGCGGAGTGGCCAGCATGAGCAGCCCGGCGATCGCGATCGCGGCGCGAGGGCTCGTGGCGGCCGCCAACAGCCCCCACAGGGCCGTCATGGCCGCCGTGGCGATCTTGCCGGTGACCGACCACGCGGACAGGGTGCGGACCACGCGGTCCGCCGGAAGCTGTTCGAGGCGGCAGGTGGCGAGCACCGGCGCGTACACGCTCGAGCAGGTGATCACGCCGAACTCGACGACCATCACGAGGACGAGCCCGCTGACGCCGGAGTGGACGAGGGCGAGGCCGAGGGGCCAGCACACGCGCAGCACGCCCGACGCGCGCAGGACCGTGCGCTGCCCGAACCGGGCCACGAGGCGCGGCGCCAGCCGCGAGCCGAGCAGACCGCCGATGCAGGGAACGGCGAAGGCGAGGGCGTACTGCCAGGGCGCGAAGCCGAGGCTGCCGAGCATCAGGACGGCGAGCAACGGCGTCGCCGCCATGATCAGGCCGTTGGCCAGCACCGTGTGGAAGAACAGCGAACGCAGCACCGGGCCGGCCAGGATGAAGCGCCACCCGTCGAGCAGGTCCCTTCCCCGCAGCCGGGCCGCCGGGTCGGCGCGGACGGGGCGGGGCTCCTTCCCGCCGATCGCCCGGATGCCCACCGCCGAGAGCAGATAGCTGACCGCGTCGGCGGCCACGGTCATCACGGGGCCGAAAAGGCCGATCGCCGCCCCGCCGAGTGGCGGCCCGAGCATGGTCGCCGTCCAGGCCGTCGACTCGAACCGCCCGTTCGCGACGAGCAGGTCACCCGGCGCCACCAGCCCCTTGAGGAAGGCACCGGAAGCCGCGCCGAAGGTGATGTCGGCCGCGGCGACCACCACCGACACGACGAGCAGCTGCGCGAAGCCGAGCACCCCGAGCGCGTACGCGGTGGGAACGCTCACCAACGCCGCACACCGCACCAGGTCCATCGCGATCATCACCGGCCGCTTGCGGCGGAACTCCACCCACGGCCCGAGCGGCACGGCCAGCGCCGCCCCTACCGCGAGCCCCGACGCGGCGAGGACCGCCACCTCCGTGGGACCGGAGTCCAGCACCAGGATCGCGATCAGGGGAAACGCGTCGAACGCCAGCCGAGTACCGAACGTACTGACCGCGTACGCCGACCACAGCCACCCGAACCGCCGCCCGAGCGACCGCCTCCCCGCCACAGTGCGAACCCCTCTTCGAACAACCCCGCGTTGACCTGCGTCATCCAACCGAATGACCGGCCCCCCGATCAAACAACCGACCGCCTGGCCGGCCACAACCGCGCGTTGTGCGCCCAGGCGTGCGTTTCCTAGGGTGGCCGTCATGGATCTCCATGCAGTGCGCGCCTTCGTCGCCGCCGCGGAGGCGGGCCAGTTCCAGGGGGCCGCCGCCGACCTGTCGATCACCCAGCAGGCCGTCTCCAAGCGCATCGCCACGCTGGAGAAGGAGCTGGCGGTACGGCTGTTCACCCGTACCGCCCGCGGCGCACGGCTCACCATCGACGGGCAGGTGTTCCTGCCGCACGCCCGCGCACTCCTCCAGGCCGAGGAGCGCGCCGCCGCCTCCGTACGGCCCGGCAGCCGCGCGCTGCGCGTCGACGTGATCGGCCGCCGCCTGGCACCGGCCGCCCTGCTGCGCGACTTCCACCACGCGCACCCCGACGCCCCGCTGGACGTGGTGACGCTCTTCGACGCCGACGCGGCCATCTCCGCCGTACGGGCCGGCACGATCGACGCGGCGTTCCGCGCCGTCACCGTGCCCGCCAGGCAGCTCCCCGACGGCATCGCGGCCGACCGGGTCCACGACGAGCCCCTCCAGCTCCTCACCGGGCCGGGCCACGCGCTCGCCGGGGCCCGCTCGGTCACCCTGGCCCAACTCGCCGGGCACCGCATCTGGATGCCCGGCATCGTCACCGGAACCGAGTGGGCCGCGTACTACGAAGAACTCGCCGCGGCCTTCGGGCTCACCATCGAGGCGACGGGACCCGACTTCGGCACCGAACCGCTCCTGGACACCATCGCCGACTCCCCGGCGCTCGCCACCTTCGTCGGTGAGCAGACCCGCCTGGTCTGGCCCGCCGACGACGACCTGCGGCGCATCCCGGTGGTCGACCCGACACCGGTCTACCCGCACTCCCTGATCCGCCGCGACGACAACCCGCACCCCGCGCTCACCGCACTGCGCGACCACCTCGCCGCCGCCCGCCCCGCCGAGGGCGCCACCGCGACCTGGACGCCGGGATGGGCATGGGAGTGGTGAGCGGCCCCTCCGGGTGCCCGCGGGCAATGATCAAGCAGGGGCGGAAAGGTCCATGCGTCCCGGCACTTCCCAGATCGCGGGAGCGGACCAGTCCGTCCACCTGTCGCTCCACCACGTGGTGCCCGCGTCCAGCATGGCCGCCACTCGCTGGGCCTCGGTGCGCACGGCGTCGGCCTCGCCCGGGTGGAAGCCTCCCAGGCGCTGCCGCTCCTCGAAATGCTCCACATCCTTCCACTGGAAGGAACTGCCGTCTGCGGGAACCCAGATGTCCAGTTCCTGATCGAGGGTGTCGAACCCCCTCGCGTCCCTCCGCATGGGCTCCTGGAAATTGATGTACCACCCCGAAAATGTGTCACCTTCCCAGAAGTGCCATACGGAGTAGCCGTCGCCCGGCCGCTGCACTTGGAGCACGCCGTCGGACTGCCAGATGTGATCGAAGTTCGCCCAGGGGTGATTGCCCCATCGGAAATCCCCCTGCCCGAACGTGAGTGGCGTCCCCTTCGCCAAGTACACGGCGAGGTGGTCTTCGGTGTCCTCCACCACTCGCACCGGATAGACGATCCATTCACGGCCGTCGAGTATCTCGCGCCGCCGGATGATGTCACCAAAGCCGAACATGTGCACCACTCTCTCCGTTTGTCGATCTCAAGGAACGTTTAGGTGAGAACTGAGAATCGGGTGTGGATGTCCCGAAGGTTCTCGCTCACTTCTGCCGGTGACTTTCCCGTCACGACTACGTGGCCGAGGTCCTGGCCGCGCGTACCGACGACTGGGGGCAAGACGTCGCCGGGAGCCTTGTTCACCTCGACGTGGCAGACGTAGGGCAGGGCTGACAGGGAGTCGGCGTCAGTGATGCGGTCGATCCTGCCGGTGGCGGAACTCCAGAGGTACGAGGCGCCTGTGCAGCCGGAGATGTCGCCGGCCGGGGTGTAGCCGGGCTCGACCTCGGCGCGTACGGAGTCATAGGCGAGATCGATTCCGTAGGCATGCCGGTACATCGACGGCACCCACGCACCGGCCATGCGGGCGGCTGTCTCGCCGAACGTCAGCGTTCCCTCGTCGTCGAGGTAGAACTCCGTGTGCGCTATCCCTGTACGCAGTCCGAAGGCGGTAACTACCGTCCGTGCCGCGTCAAGCATCTCCCGGTGAACCCCCGTGGCCGGGTGCGTGACGCTTCCCATCGGGGCGTCCTGCCAGTTCTCCAGTATCTGTGCCGTGTACTCCCCGACCGATTCGAAGAGAACTTCCCCGTCCCGCACCATGGTGTCCACGTGGAACTGCTTGCCATGAATGAAGGCTTCGACGCGATAGTCATGGCGCTGCGCTTGCAGGAGAGGCCAGGTGCGGTCGAGTTCTTCGTCCGACGTCACCTTGTAGGTGTTTGTGCAGGACACTCCGTCATACGGCTTTATCACAATGGGGTATTGATGTTCTGCCGCGAACTGCCGCACATGGTTCTTGGTGTGGGGGAGCGTCCAGATGGCGGTCCGCAGGCCCAGTTCCTCCGCGCGGACGTTCATCGCGTTCTTGTCGCGGAAGTAGATGCTCTCCTCGACGGTCAGCCCCTCGACGCCGAGCTGTTCGCGCAGTATCGCCGCGGCCCTGACGTCGTCCTCGAAGAGCGAGATCACCCGGACTGCATGAAAGGGCCCGGATGCCTCGTGTGCGGCCTCTATGACTCCCTCATGGCCCGCGCCGGGCCGGTAGACGCCCCATGCGTCGGGTTCGCCACTTGTGAGTGCCACCTTCGACGGGGCGACGCAGACGGCGGCCAGACCGGCGTCGTGCACGGCGCGTACCGCGCTGTCGAGCAGCGGCGCATGACGGGGTTTGGTGCCGGAGAAGAGGAGAATGACGGACTCTGGCTTCATGGTTGCCCTTCGGCTGAGTTTGATCGAAAGGGAATCGAAAGGGAGTAGGCGGGCGGAGCCTCACAGGGAGTTGCGGTAGATCTCGTCGATCAGTTCCCTGGGTATGTCCGTGATGGGATCGTTGTCGACATTTCCGCTCAGGTTCGCGAGGAAGCCCGCGATGTCGTCCGCCGCGTATCCGGCGGCCGTCAGGGTGATGTCGAGACCGGTGTCCTTCAGGAGGCGTCCGACGCCCTGGTGGATGCTCTCGTCTCCCAGGACCGCGGCCAGGTCGTCGAAGGCGGTCGGAGCGTAGGGGTAGGCGGCGCGGAGCCAGGCGGGGTAGAGGATGGCGAGGCCCAGACCGTGTGAGGGTTCGTTGCGGGCACCGCGACCCATCGCCTGCTGCAAGCGGTGGGGAAGGCAGGTGCTCGCCGTGGCCACGTTGATTCCACCCAACAACGCGGCCAGGCTCAAGGCGTCCCAGGACTCGGCGTCGGCACGTCCGTCGGCGACCTCGCGCAGACGCACGGAGAGCAGGTCGACAGCCTGGCGGGAGAGGTTCTTGTTGAGGGCTGTGGAGCGTCGGGCGACTGCGCCCTCTATCGCGTGGGCCAGTGCGTCGAAGCCCGACTCGAGGGCCACATGGCGGGGAAGCCCATTGGTGAGAGCGGGATCCACGAGCGCGGCACGGGGGAAGATGGCGTCGCCGCGGATACCGGACTTGAACCCGCGCGCGGTGTCGGTGAGGATCGCGCCTTTGGTGACCTCCGCGCCGCTCCCGGCGGTGGTGGGCACCGCGATCATCGGCAGTGTGGGGGTGTCGGCTGCCAGAGTGGTGCCGACCAGCGGGCCGACCGGACCGAGGTGGATGGCTGCGGCCGTCGCCTTGGCGGAGTCGAGCACACTCCCTCCGCCCATGCCGACGACGGCGCCGACCTTGAGACCGCGCGCCAGCTCCAGCGCGCGATCCACCTCGTCCGACCGGGGGTTCGCCGAGATCTGGTCGAAGACGACGCCCCGTACGCCGGCGGCCCGGAGACTGGCAAGCGCACGTTCCTGAAATCCAGCAGCCTTCATTGCGTGCCGTCCGGTCATCAGCAAGGCGCTGTCAGCGAACTCGGCGACGACCGAACCCAATTCGTCCAGGCGGCCACGACCGAAACGGATGCGGGTGGGAATGTGGAAATCAAAGTGCACGACGGCTCCTCATGGTCAACCCGTTGTTGCGCCTGAGCGCGTCGAGGACGACGACGTCCGCCTGGTCGAGGTAGCACAGAGCCGAGCCGCCCCCGGTCGACGTGGCGCCGTCGAACGGCAGCTCAGCTACGGTGTCACCGCCCAACAACATGGCGTTGACCGTGGGTGTGCGCGCGGCGTCCAGGAGCGCGGAGGACGCTTGGGTGAACCCGTGGGTGTGGAGGCTGGGGGTGCCCGCGATGATGAGCCGGCCCCCGCACGCGGCCACTCTCCTCAGTTCCTGGATGAGCCAGGGGTGGAGATGGAAGTCGACGATGGAGAAGCCGGTCGGCACCCCCTCGCTGACGGAAACTGTGTGGGCTTCGTGCCATCCGTGGCGGTCGGCCCGGGCGATCACGACGCGTCGTGGGACATGGATACGGGCTCGGGGATTCGCCAGGGCGGCCTTGGTGGCCGCGGCCCGGCGCTCGACATCGTTGCCCAGGGGCGAGCTGCCGATGGCGTATCCCAGGTGGTGCAGCACATGGTTGAGGACGATGCCGCCGGGGACGACGATGTCGTAATCGCGGGCGAAGCATGGAAGGCCGACGACGCTCTTCTCGCTCTTCACCCCGCCGACCGCCGCGATCGACGGCGTCTTGGGGGACCTCCCCGCCCAGGGTTCGAGTCTGCGGGTCTCATCGATGAGACTGCTCGCGGCCCAGCCGGGCAGATGACGGAGGATTCCCACGTTCGAGGCGTGGCGTCGGTGGGCCTTGGAGAATCCGCCGATCGCCGCGTAGTCGCCGAGCCTTGCGAACTGGGCCGCCAGGACAGGGTCGTTGTCTTCTTCACCGCTGTGCAGGCGGGTGTTTCCGAAGAGGGCGACCTGCCCGTCGGCGAGTGAGCGTGCAGCGGTGACTGCGTCGTCCGAGGCGTTCTCGGGGATGTAGGTGACCGGGCGGCCGAGCCGCTTGCCCAGGTACTCGGCGGTCCCTGACAAATGCACGGCCGTGCCGTCGCGGTGACTTCCCTGGTGGGAGAGGATGGCCACGCGCGCGCCTCGGTCGGCGAGGTAGCGCAGGTCGTCGAGTTCGCAGTCGATGCGGGACGTGTCGGTCATGCCGGAGGCGACGTTGAAGCCGGCCGAGTACACCCAGCGCTGTCCGGGGTGAATGGGCTGCTCTCGCAGGAGGCCGACGGAGTGGATGGTCGTGCTCACTGACATGGTCACAGTCCGTACGTCCGAAGAGCCAGCGTCTCCTCAAGACCGAGCATGACGTTCATGTTCTGGATGGCCGATCCCGCCGCCCCCTTCACCAGGTTGTCGGTGACGGAAAGGATCTTGATAATGCCGCGCCGCTCGTCGTAATCGGCGCCGATGTGGCAGAAGTTGGAGCCCGTGACGGAGGCCACGCCCGGGTAGACGTCGTAGTCCTTGGCGTTGAGACCACCGCTCTTGGCGAGGTCGTTGACGCGAACGAAGAACTCCCCTTCCGCACCGGCGCCGTAGAACTCGGTCAGGCATCCCAGGAGCCTCTCGCGCGACATGGTCGCCGCCAGGTCGGGATTGACCGCCAGATTCGCCTGGAGGTGGATGCCACGGGCGAAGTTGCCGTGGGCGGTGTTGAAGTCGACGACCAGATCACGCCCGGCCGCCACAGCGAGGTGGGTTTCCAGTTCGGGGCCGTGGCGGTGGCCCTCCATGCTGTAGGGAAGCATGGAGTTGAGGGCCTCGGCGTGCATGATGGGGCGCTTGGGCTTGTTTCCGGCGCCGGTGGTGCCGTTGACGGCACTGAGGTGAAGGGGGCTGTTCAAATCCGCCCATCCGGCTCGCAGAAGAGGAGTGAGTCCCAAGATGGCGGTGATGACGTAGCAGCCCGGGTTGGCCACGAGCCTGCTTTTCGCGATGGCTTCACGGTTGAGTTCGGTCACGCCGTAGGCCGCTTCGGCCAGCAGTTCGGGCGCGGCGTGAGCGGTGCCGTATACGCGCTGATACGTCGCGGGGTCGGCGAAACGGAAGTCGGCACTGACGTCGACGACCTTGACATCGCGTTCGAGGAACCAGCCGGCCTGGCGCATGGCCTGCCCGGAAGGAGTGCAGAAGAAGACCACGTCGAGTTCGTCCACGCGCGCCTGGACATCCTCAAGGGTGACGAAGCTCAGGCTGCTGCCGCGCAGGTTCGCATGGATCCGCTCGAACTCCTCGTCTCCCCGGGCGGTGGGCCAGATCGAACCGACGTGAGGGTGGTTGAGCAGGAGGCGGCAGAGCTCCCCGCCGGAGTAGCCGGTTCCGCCCACGACGGCGACGTTGAGCGTCTGGTGGTTCACGTACGTAGTCCTCGACAAATGGTTGCGAAAGGAAATGAAGGGGGGCAGCAGGGAGATCGACGCCGATCAGCAGACTCGGGTGGGGGCGTCCCGCCCGGACAGCGCCAACCGGATTCCTTCGAGGAGCAGTTGGCCGATGCGTTCCTGGGAGTCCCGGGTCATCGCGCCGATATGCGGGGTGAGGACGACGTTGTCGAGCCCTGCCAGGCCGCTGGGAGCACGCTCCGCCGCGTGTACGTCAAGGGCCGCGCCGGCGATGACCCCTTCAAGCAGAGCCACGCGAAGGGCATCCTCGTCGACGACACCGCCACGGGCCACGTTCACCAAGAAGGCGGTGGACTTCATCAGTCGAAGCGCGTCGGCGTCGATGAGGCCACGGGTGTGGTCATTGAGCGGGCACGCGAGGACCACGACGTCCGCCTGGGCCAGGACCTCCTCGGTCGACCGCAGGTCGATCCCTGACCGGCGGCACGCCTCGCGCCGCTCGTCATCGCGCCGCCGCGCCGACGCGATGACGGACATGCCGATTCCCCGGGCGAGTTCGGCGACCCTGGAGCCGATGCTTCCCAGCCCGACCACACCCATGGTCTTGCCGCACAGCTCGCTGCCGACCAGATCGGCCTTGCGCCATACGTTCGCGCGGACCTGCCGGTCGGCCGCCGCGATGTGACGGGCCACCGAGAAGGCGAGACCGAGAGCCAGTTCGGCGACCGCCGGCGAGGAAACGCCGGGAACGTTGAAGACCTGCACCCCCGCCGACCGTGCGGCCGCCAGGTCGATGTTGTCCGTCCCATTGCCGGCACGCGCGATCACCTTCAGATCAGGTGCGTCGGCGATCAGATGGCCGGGCAGCTTCACGCCACTGCGCAGCACGATGGCATCGGTCTGGCGCAGCAGTACGGCCAGTTCATCCTCGGCAGGCTGCATCTGGACGGTCACGTCGTAGACGCGCCGCAGCGCTTCGAGGGCGTCGGAAGCGAGGGGATCGACGACGAGAACCCGTGGGAGTGTGTGACGTTGCACCGTCGGAGGCTTGAAAGTCATGTCCTGATTCTTTTCACGGTGGCCGAAGAGAACGACCTTCGAACGGTGACCCGGCGCTCGCACCCGCTGCGGCAGGCCCCGTCTCGCGACTCGGAAGACACGGATCGTTCCTCCGCGCCTGGGCGGCAGGCGGAGATCCGATCCGGGGCAGGCCTCACGCCCGGCGCCGTTCGGCGCACCTTGCGCTCGTCGGCCAGTGGCGTTCAGCAGACACTGTGCCGTCGCCCCGCCGGGGGACCTGCCGGACACAAAGCAAGCACCCCACCGAAAGGGCTGTCAACGAATTGTTGCCTTTGCCACACACGCATGCGAGGCACGGCAACTCGCCCTGAACAAAGCGGAGTTGACCAATGGCTTACGCTCAATCACCCATGCTTTTACTTGATCATTGCTGACGGGCAAGTTGATCTTGACTTGCCGTGAGGCGCCGCTCACATCCCAAGTAGGGACCGGTGGCGAAAAAGGGACATCTTGCAGCCCCCTGCGCAGGTTCACCCGCCGTCGGCTTGCCGTTCATGCACTTGACATCTTTCGGGTGACGGGCGAATGTCCTGAATGCCAACGACCACAAGTCAACAGATTCCATCGCCACTTGAGCGCTCACCGCATGCGCGCACCCCGCGGCCCCGGCTGCCTCAACGCGATGACGGGTTCGGTTCTTCATGCAACAAAGACATGCCAAGAGGCTCATACGGCAATTGCGAGGGCTCCTGCCTGACGCCGGTGCCGCGCGCAGGCTCTGTCTCCTGACAGCCGTCCAGTCGGCGGGTAGCGGAGTATTCCTGTCGTCGAGCGTGATTTTCTTCAGTCGGTACGCGGGGCTGTCACCCACACAAGTGGGTCTCGGTCTGGCGGTGGCCGGCGGAGTCGGATTCCTGGCCACAGTTCCGGCGGGCCGGTTGGCCGATCGTTTCAGTCCGCGAAGCCTCCTGGCTCTCGGATACTCCGCACTCGTCCCGCTCTTCATCAGCTACGGATTCGTGCGCAGCTTTCCGGCCTTCGTGGCCGCCGCATCCCTCATCTCGGTCTGCGAGACCACGGGAAGCCCGCTGCGTGCCACGCTGATGTACCAGCTCTTCCGCGAAGAGGGCGCGGTCCGCGTCCGGGCCCAGGTGAGGAGCTTCTTCAACCTCGGCTACATGCTGGGGGCCGCAGTGGCGTCCATCGCGCTGACGGTGGGCACCTCGCGGGCGTTTTATGCGGTTCTTCTGCTCAACGCGCTGGCCCAGGCGTGCTGCGTCTACATCGTCTTGTCGTTGCGAGTCCCTGCTGCCGCGCCCCGCACCTCACCCCCGAGAAAGGGGATGCGGGGGGCTCTGTCGAACGTGCCATTCCTCGTCTTGACGGCCG
Source organism: Streptomyces anatolicus (assembly GCF_019400875.1). Taxonomy (NCBI): domain Bacteria; kingdom Bacillati; phylum Actinomycetota; class Actinomycetes; order Kitasatosporales; family Streptomycetaceae; genus Streptomyces; species Streptomyces anatolicus. The sequence goes on from NZ_WMBF01000024.1 coordinate 22,853, forward strand.
TCAACGGAATCCTGGAACTCCACTACACGATATTCACGGTGGGCGTCCCCTTGTGGATTGTGACTCATGCCCATGTCCCGGCAGGCGTGAATTCCGTTGTCATTGCTCTCGACACTGTCTTGGTGATACTCCTGCAAGTCCCCTTGAGTCGAGGGCCGGGCACGCTGGTCGAGGGTGCCAATCAGATGCGGCGCGGCGCATGGTTCATGGCGATCGCCTGCCCCGTATACGCGCTCAGTCAGTCGAGTTCAGAAGTAACCGCGATTTGCTTTCTGCTTGTGGGCACTGTAATTCTTGTTTTCGGCGAGATATTCCAGTCGGCCGGCAGCTGGACCATTTCGTTCAAACTTCCACCCGCCGGCAAGCAGGGCGAATATCAGGGTGTATATGCTCTGGGGCGAGGTGTCCGAGAATTCGCAGGACCGGCTCTGCTCACTGCACTGATTGTGCCTCTCGCCTGGTGTGGATGGCTCGTCCTCATGGCGATTTTCCTCGCACTTTCCACCCTGATCGGACCGCTCGCAGAAATGGCCGAGCGGCACGCGTTCCGAGCGGTCGCGCAGCCGACTCCCTCTCGCTGAGCGGGACCATTTAATCACCCGCTATTTTCTGCTTCACCGAAAGAATCGGAGTTTCAGTTATGCAGCGCCCCCAGTCCCCCTCCTTCCGGTCGGTCGTGGCCAAGGGAGAGATCGTTCGTGTGGCCGGAGCCCACGACGCGCTCGGCGGCATCCTGGCCGAGCAGGCGGGCTTCGATGCCGTGTGGTCGTCCAGCCTCGAGGTGTCCGCTGCCCGTTGCCTGCCCGATGCCAGTGTGCTCACGATGACCGAGTACCTGGAGGCCGCCGCCAATATGCAGAAGGCGCTCGGCATTCCGGTCATCGCCGACTGCGACACGGGCTATGGCAACAATCTCAACGTCGTGCACATGGTCCACGAGTACGAGGCCGCCGGCATCACGGCCGTATGCATGGAGGACAAGCTGTTCCCGAAGCTGAACAGCTTCGCGGGCGGCGACCAGACCCTCCTGAGCACCGAAGAGTTCTGCGGCAAGATCCGCGCGGCCAAGAAGGCGCAGCGCACCGACGAATTCTTTGTGGTGGCGCGTACTGAAGCCCTCATCAACGGTCTGAGCGTCGATGTCGCACTCGAGCGCGCGTACGCGTACGCCGAGGCAGGCGCGGATGCCGTCCTCATCCACTCCAAGTCCAAGGAGAAGGACGAGGTCGAGGAGTTCCTCAACCGCTGGGACGGCTGCCGCCCGGTGGTCATTGTCCCCACCACCTACCCGAACTGGCACATCGACGACATCGCCAAGGCCGGCGCGTCCGTCGTCATCTACGCCAACCAGGGCCTGCGGGCGACGGTCTCCTCCCTGCGCAAGACCTTCGAATCCATCCGGCGTCACGGCGACACCACTGCTCTCGAGGAGAGCATCGCTCCCGTCAAGGAAGTGTTCGGTCTCCAGAAGCTCAAGGATTGGCAGGCCCTGGAGACCGTCTGAGCCCGGCTCTGACCACCCGAGCGAGGCGGCCCTCACCGGCCCGTGCCGGTGAAGTCCGCGCGCTCCTGGGCGGGTTGAGTACGCGCGTGGTGCTCGGCCGGCGCGGCGCGGATCGCGAAAGCGCGCTCGCGTCGGCCGGATCGGCGGCGCGGCGGTCGGTCGGGGGAGTAGCGGCGGGAGCGCCGGAGTGCCGGGGCCGGGGAGCCTGGGGCCCAGGGACAGCGGGAGCTGGGGAGTAGCCCGAGCGGCCGACAGGTGAGGCGGTACTTCGGCTCACCGTGGAAGAGTTCCAGGCATGAGCGAGTACCCGTACGTGACGCACCCCCGGATCACGGTCCTCCGGGTCCAGCCCGGCAGCCCGCCCTTTCGTATCGTGGAGATCGACGGCGAGGTCGTCGGCAAGGCGAAGACGGTCACGGACGTCCTGGACGCGGCCGTGATGGCGGGCATCACCGTGCACGACCTCGACGACCCCGACGCCGTGCGCTGGGTGGGCGGCGACAAGTTCACGTGGCGACCGCGCTGACGTTCCCGGTCGGGGCCCGCACCGGCCTCGCCGCTGGGTGAGCTGTGGCGGACGCGCCGGTCAGGGCCGCCGGGACGCGCCGGTCAGGGGCACCGGGACGTGCCCGGTCAGGGCCGCCGGGAAGCGTCGGCCTGGGCCGCCCGGCGCCCCGGTCTGAACCGCCCGGCCGCCCCGGTCAAGGCCGCCCGGACGTCGGCACCTCCTCCCCGGCCGGCACGGGACCCGGTGGAGTGCCGTCGCCGAACGGCCGGCCGCCCAGCTCCTCGCGGTGATGCGGCGTCAGCCACCCGCCGAGGTCGGGACCGAGCGGCACGATGCCGGTCGGGTTGATGCCCGAGTGCACCTGGTAGTAATGCCGCTTGATGTGGTCGAAGTCGATGGTGTCCCCGAAACCCGGCGTCTGGAAGAGATCCCTGGCGTACGCCCACAGCACCGGGTCCTCGGCCAGCTTCCGGCGGTTGCACTTGAAGTGGCCGTGGTACACCGCGTCGAACCGCACCAGCGTGCTGAAGAGCCGGATGTCCGCTTCCGTGATCGTCTCCCCGACGAGATAGCGGCGGCTCGCGAGACGCTCGGAGGCCCACTCCAGGCGGCGGAACACATCGCGGCACGCCGCGTCGTACGCACTCTGGTCGGGGGCGAAACCCGCGCGGTACACGCCGTTGTTGACGTCGCGAAAGATGGCCTCCATCACCGAGTCGATCTCGTCGCGCAGCCGCTGCGGATACAGGTCGGGCGCCCCCTCGCGGTGCAGCGCCGTCCACTGCGTGGCGAAGTCCAGGGTGATCTGCTGGAAGTCGTTCGTGACCAGCTTGCCGCTCGGCACGTCCACGAGCGCGGGCACGCTGACGCCGCCCGGATAGCCGCTCTCGCGCTCCTCGTAGGCCTCACTCAGGAAGCGGATGCCGAGGACCGGGTCGCGGTCGCCGGGATCCAGCGTGAACCGCCAGCTCCGGTCGTCCTGGATCGGGTCGGTGATCCCCAGGGACAGGGCGCCCTCCAGGCCGAGCAGGCGCCGGGAGACCAGCGAGCGGCCCGCCCAGGGGCAGGCGCGGCTCACCACCAGGCGGTAGCGCCCCGCCTCGACGGGCCAGCCGTCGCGGCCGTCGGCGGTCACCCGGTCCGCGAAATGGCTCTTGGAGCGCTTGAACTCCTTGTGTCCGTACGAGGCGTTGCCTTCAGCCGGACCGCTCTCTGTCGGGTCGCTCTCAGTCCGGCCGCCCTCACCCGGGCTATTCTCCGCGGGCTCGCTCTCCGCCGCGCTCATGACTGGCTCCCCTCCCGCGCACAGGAGTGCGCGACTCCGGCGCCGGGGTGCCCGGCCTGCTCCGAGGAGGGTGGGGGCGGCGCGAGATCGTAGATCCGCTCGATGAGCACCGCCTCGTTGCCCGCGAGCCCGGCGCGGCGCAGCGCGGCGTCGGCCTCCGCGATCGGCCCCGCCAGCAGCGTGGCCGCGGCGGCGGGAGGGACCTCGGAGCCGTCGGACAGCGCGGCGCGCGCGGTGTGCAGCAGGCGCAAGCAGGCCTGCGCGGCGAGCAGTTCCTCGGACGTCGTGCCGGTCATGTCGAGCGACTCCTCTGCGCTGGATGGCGTGGGCGGCATCGCGACGATGCCACCTCCACTCTGGCGCAAGGGTCTGACAATCGCGTTCCTACGCGGCCGGTGAGCGGCGCGTGAGCCGCAAAGTGAGGCCGTCCGGCATGAGGGTCAGACGCTCGGCGACGCGCAGCCGGTAGCCGGGCTCCGCGTGCAGGTCGTAGCGGCGCAGCAGCAGGCCGAGCACCAACGTCGCCTCATGCAGCGCGAACTGACGTCCGATACAGGCCCGCGCACCCGTGCCGAACGGCTTGAAGACATGGGCGGGCCTGGCCCGTACCGCCGAAGGGGCGAACCGGTCGGGGTCGAACTCGTCGGGCCGCTCGCCCCACGCGGCCGGATCGCGGTGCAGCATCGTCGCGAGGACCAGTGCCCACGCGCCCCGGCGCATCGGGTGCACGCCCCCCAGCACGGTGTCCTCGCGGGCCTCCCGTGCGAACGCGGGAGCGGTCGGCCACAGCCGCAGCGACTCGTCGAGCACCCGGCGCAGATAGCGCGCTTTGGCCACCTGCTCGTACGCGGGCTCTCCTTCGGCGCCCCACAACTCGTCGACCTCGGCCCGCGCGCGGGAGAGCACTTCCGGGGAGCGCGACAAGTAGTGCAGCGCGAAGGAGAGCGCTCCGGACGTCGTCTCGTGCCCGGCGACCAGGAAGGTGATGACCTGTCGGCGGATGTTCTCCGGAGACAGCCGCTCCCCGGTCCCGGGGTGAGCCACCTCCAGCATGCGGTCGAGCAGATCCCCCTGGCCCCCCGAACCGGGCGCGGCGCGGCGCGCGGCGACCACCGCGTCGACCGTGCGGTCGAGGTACGCCATGTCGGCGTCGTTGCGCCGGCCGGCACCGCGCAGCAGCACCGGCGTCAGCAGCGGCGGAACGACATTGCGCCGCTGGGCGAAGGAGAGCGTGCCGACCATGGCCCGCACGAAGGGATGCGGCGCCGACCGCTCGAAGGAGCCGAAGTCATGGCCGAAACCCGTGCGGGCGATCGTCTCCAGCGTCAGCTTCGTCATGTCGCCCGGCACGTCCACCGCCCGGCCCGCCGCCTCCCACTCGTCCCAGCGCGCGGTCAGCCGGCGCGCCACGTCCAGCATCAGGGGGTGGTAGCCCGCCATCGCCTCGCGGCTGAAGCCGGGGGCGAGTATGTCGTGCGCCAGCTGCCAGTTGGGCTCGTGGTTGTACGCCGTGAAGAGCCCGTCGCCCGCGACCGGACGGAGGTTGGCCACCCCGAGCCCCACGTGCTTGGCGAAGCGCGTCTCGTCCGCCAGATCGGCGGCGAGCCCGGCGCCCCACACGAAGACGAACTCCTTGCCGAACGCCTTGCGCCGGAAGATCGGCCCCAGCCTGCGCCCCATCCGCATCGAGTCCTGCAGCGGCGTCCGCACGTCGGCGCCGAGGACGTCGCCGAGGAACGGCAGGCGGCGCGGCGGGTGCGGTATCCGATGCAGCTCGGGCCAGCCCAGCTCCGCGCTCCGGAAGCCCTTGAGCGGCGGCTCCGGCGGCCCCACCGGATCCGTCGGCCCCGCCGACTCCGGCTGCCCCGCCGCGGACCGCGTCGTCTGCGCCATGTGCCCATCTCCCTTGCGCGGCGGGCCCATTGGGGCCTGTTATACGTGGGTTCAATAAGAGTTCCCAGTCTGGGCCCGCTGTTGAATTCACGTCAAGTAAGGTGCCCGCATGGCCGCGAACCCACCGGAGCGCACGCGCCGCAGAATGAGCACCGAGGAGCGGCGTGAGCAGCTGCTTTCGGTCGGGGCGCGACTGTTCGCACAGAAGCCGTACGACGACGTGTGGATCGAGCGGGTCGCGGAGATCGCGGGCGTCTCACGCGGGCTCCTGTACCACTACTTCCCCACCAAACGGGACTTCTTCGCCGCCGTCGTGCAGCGCGAGAGCGAGCGCATGCTGCGCCTGACGGCGGCCGTTCCCGGCCTCCCGGTGCGGGAGCAGATCAGCGCCGGGCTCGACGCGTTCCTCGGCTATGTGGAGAGCCACGCGCAGGGTTTCCGCGCCTTCCACCGGGCGGAGGCGGCGGGCGACCCGCTGGTCCGCGAGGTCTACGGGCGGGGTCTCGCCGCCCAGGAGCGGCAGATCCTCGCGGCCCTGGCGGCGGACCCGGACGCGGCGGACCTCGTCCGGGACCCGCCCGCGCTGCGCCTCGCGGTGAGGGGCTGGCTCGCCTTCATGGTCGCCGTCTGCCTGGAGTGGCTGGCGGAACCGGAGCTGACGCGCGCCCAGGTGCGGGATCTGTGCGCCAGGGCGCTGCTGGGCGCGATCACGCGCTGAGCGTCACGGCTTGAGGCGTCCCGCGCTGAGCTGCCCCGTACTGAGCCGCCCCGTGCTGAGGCACAGTGCCTCCCGCAGTCGGGCGGGGGTGGTGAAGAGGTGGCCGCGGATGCCGCTCGCCTCGGCGGCACGGATGTTGTCCTCGCGATCGTCGACGAAGAGCACCCGCCCCGGCTCGGCGCCCAGGGCGTCCAGGCACCAGCGGTAGGCGCCCGGCTCGGGCTTGGCGTGGCCGATGCGGCAGGAGAACCCGCGCACCCGGAAGTGCTTGAGCCAGGGGTGGTGCCCCTCGTAGTGGACGGCCAGCTCCTCGGGGATGTTGGAGAGCAGCGCGACCGGCGTGGCCGCCGCGGCCAGTTCCTCGATCAGAGCGACCATCGTGTCGTCGACGGCGCTCCAGCTGGCGATGTCCGCCTCGATGAGCCGCGCGATCCGGTGCGGCCCGAAGTCCGTGCCGAGCGCGTCGGCCACGCCCCGCCAGTACGCAAAACCGGCTGTGTCCCCACGGTCGTACGGCTGACGCAGCCCCCAATACGCCTCCCAGAACCGCGACTCGGGAACGTCGGCGATGGCGGCCAGACGCGCCTTTCCGTCCTCGGACTGGTGACGCGCGATGACACCGAACATGTCGAAGAGCAGGATGTCGCGCGCGGGATCATGCACAGGATCGCTCACGAGTTCACTCACAGGTCATACCTTTCGTACGGTCACACCCGCCGCGGCCAGCGCGTCGGTCTCCTCGCCGGGCGCGTCGTCGTCGGTGACGACGGCGTGCAGTGCGGCGGCGGGCGTGACGAAGGCCAGGGCGGTACGGGAGAGTTTGGCGGCGCCCGCCACGGCGATGACGCGGCGGGCCGAGGCGATCGCGGCGCGCTTGACGGCGGCGTCGTCCAGGTCGTAGGCGGTCAGACCGTCCGCCGCGGTCAGCCCGCAGCATCCGATGACGGCGGTGTCGAAGCGCAGGGCGGCCAGCGAGGCCGTCGTCAGCTGACCGGTCAGCGCCAGCTCGCCGGGGCGCGGCTGCCCGCCCGGCACGAGCAGCGTCACCTGGGGCGCACCGGCCAGCGCGTTCACCGCGTGCAGGGAGAGCGGCATCACGGTGAGCCGGCGCTGTGCGAGAGCGCGGGCGACCTCCAGACAGGTCGTGCCGCTGTCCACGACGACGGACTCCCCGTCGGCGATCAGCCCGGCGACCTCGGCGGCGATACGTCTCTTGGCGTCCAGGCCTTCCTGCTCCCGCAGCGCGAACGGGGGCTCCTCGCCCCGCAGTAGCAGGCTCCGCGCGCCGCCGCGGTAGCGCTCAAGGACGCCCTGGTCGGCCAGGGCCTCCAGATCCCGCCGGATGGTCATCTCGGAAGCACCGGTGAGCCCGGCGAGCTCCGCGACACCGATCCGGCCTGCCTCGCGCACGGCGTCGGTGATCTGCCGCAGGCGGTCTCTGCTCGCGCTGTCTCTGCTCAGGGGGGAAGGCACAAAGCCATTTGAACACTGACGGTGTTCGTTAAGCAAGCTTTCGAACGTAAGTCATGTTCGATACAGGTAGCTCCCCGCCGGGCAGGCGCAGGCGCACGACGCCGACCGCCCCGGAGCGCGAGAATCCTCGGCGTGGACGCGGCACTCGCAGGTCTCATCGGCGCACTCGGCGGCAGCGTCATCGGCGCGGGCGGAGCCTGGGGCGCGGCGCTCGTCGCGTTCCGCGGCGCCCGCTACCAGGCGGACCGTCAGGTGGCGGGGGCGCACGAGCAATGGTTGCGCCAGGTCCGGCGTGAGACGTATGCCGCCTACCTCGCCCAAGTGCGCGCGGCGTACGACATGGCGACGGCGACCACCCGCGGCCTGCGCTGGAACGAGGCGCCCTCCCTCCCCTCCGCCGCCGAACTCCGGCAGGCCATCCAGGAGGTGAGGGAGGCGTACGCCCGCGTCGAACTCGAAGCCCCCCGGCACATCAGCTTGGACGGATACGAGCTGATGGCGGCCGTGACCGCCGTCCTCCTGAAAATCGACGACTGGATCGACGAAGCCCCGTCCACCGTCCCGTCCACCGCTGCGCGGGAGTCCGTCGAGGCGCTGCAGAACGCGATAGGCCGCAAGATCGCCGCCCTCGCGGAGTCGTGCGCCGCGGACATCCACGGCGAGTAGGCGCAGGGCGAAATGGCGCGTAGGCACAGGGCGAAACGCCGTGCGGAATCGTTACCGCACCCGAATCACGCCTGGCGGCGTATCGCCCTGTCCCCGTACGGGTAGCAACCTCCTTATGGACTCCGGAAAGACACGTGCCCACCGCCGATCAGGTGGACCACGCCCCCTCGCGTCCTGCAAGACGTGACCGAGAC
>NZ_WMBF01000250.1:0-9074 GCF_019400875.1 Streptomyces anatolicus
GATGGCACAGTCCCGCCCAGCTCACCCGCGAGGTGCGCGCTCACCTGGAGCGCCATCTGCCCGACTACATGGTCCCGGCCCACCTGGTGCTCCTCGACAGCATCCCGGTGACACCGAACGGCAAGGTCGACCGCGCCGCGCTGCCCGCCCCCGACCAGCCCGAACTCGCCGCGGGACGCGGACCGCGCGACCACCACGAGGAAGTCCTGTGCCGGCTCTTCGCGGAGCTGCTCGGGGTGGAGGAGGTCGGCATCGACATCGACTTCTTCGACCACGGAGGGCATTCGCTGCTGGCCACCCGGCTGATCGGCCGCATCCGCACCGAGCTCGACGTCGACGTGAAAGTCACGACGGTGTTCCGCAATCCGACCGTCGCCCAACTGGCGGAGCAGATCAAGAAGTCGGCCCGATCGAAGCGCCCCCAGCTGCGACAGATGACCGTACAGGAGTAGCGTCGATGATCCCGTTGTCCTTTGCCCAGCGTCGGATGTGGTTCCTCCACCGCCTGGAAGGCTCGTCCGCGACCTACAACATCCCGTTCGCGCTGCGCCTGGACGGGGAGCTGGACACGGCGGCCCTGGCCGCTGCGGTGACGGACGTCGTCACCCGGCACGAGAGCCTGCGCACCCTGGTCGTCGAGAACGCGGACGGCACACCTGAGCAGCGAATCCTGGCCCCGCACGAGGCGGACCCCCGGTTCCGGGTGCTCGACGTGGCCGAGGAGGCGCTGGACGACGCGATGAGCCGGGCGGCGAGCGAGTGCTTCGACCTGGAGGCCGACCTCCCGCTGCGGACCTTCGTCTTCCGTCTCTCCCCGAAGGAACACGTTCTGACGTTCGTGTTCCACCACATCGCCGCGGACGGGGCGTCGATGGCGCCGTTCCTGCGGGACCTGGTGGAGGCCTACACGGCCCGGCACCGCGGGGACGCGCCGCAGTGGACACCCCTGCCGGTGCAGTACAAGGACTACACCCTGTGGCAGCGGCAACTCCTGGGCGAGGACGGCGACCGCGAGAGCGTCGCCGCGCCGCAGATCGCCTACTGGCGCCGGGAGCTGGCCGAAGTGCCGCAACCGGTGCGGCTGCCGCTCGACCGGCCCCGGCCGGCGGTGGCCGGTTACGACGGCGGCCACGTCGACTTCCTGATGGAGCCCGACCTGGTCGCCGGGCTCGGCAAGCTGGCCGCCGAGCGCGGTGCCACGGCCCCGATGGTGGTCCAGGCCGCGCTGGCGGTCCTGCTGCAGAAGCTGGGGGCCGGCGAGGACGTGACGATCGGCAGCCCGATCGAGGGCCGCACGGACGAGGCCCTGGCCGACCTGATCGGCTTCTTCGTCAATACCTGGGTGCTGCGCGTCGACCTCGCGAGGAACCCCTCGTTCGGCGATCTGGTGGCGCAGGTCAGGGACAAGGCCCTCGCCGCCTACGACAACCAGGACGTTCCCTTCGAGCGGCTGGTGGAACTGCTCGACCTGGAGCGCTCCACCTCCTACCAACCGCTCTTCCAGGTGATGCTCGCCTGGCAGTTCGTGTGGCCGGAGATCGAGATGCCCGGCCTGCGGGCGTCCCTCGCCCCCGCGGGCACCGACACCGCCAAGTTCGACCTGTTCTTCAACATCGTCCCGCAGGCGTCCGGACGCGCCTACGGACGCCTCGAGTACGCGGCGGAACTCTTCGACCACACCACCGCCGTCGACATCGTCGAGCGGCTCGTGCGCATCCTGCGCCAGGCGGTCGCCGACCCGAGCGTGCGTCTCGGCGACATCGACGTGCTGTCGGCGGGGGAGCGGGAGCGGCTGGTCCGGGAGGTCAACGACACCGCGCGCCCGGTGGCCGCGGACACCCTGCCGGGCGCGTTCGAGGCGCAGGTGGAACGGGACCCCGACCGCCTGGCGCTCATCGGCGAGCAGGAGACAGTGTCGTACGCGGAGTTCAACCGGCGCGCCAACCGGCTGGCGCACTGGCTGATCGAGCGGGGCGCGGGCCCCGAGCGGCTGGTCGCGGTGCGCGTCGCGCGCTCCGTCGACCTGATGGTGGCGGTCTACGCGGTGGTCAAGACGGGCGCCGCCTATCTGCCGATCGACACCGACCTGCCCGAGGACCGGGTGCGGCACCTGCTGGAGAGCGCGCGGCCGCTGCTGGTGCTCGACGGCCCGCTTCCCGATGTGTCGGGCCACCCCGCGGTGAACCCGGAGCGGACGCTGTCGCCGGACAACGCGGCGTACGTCATCTACACCTCCGGCTCCACGGGCGGGCCGAAGGGGGTGCAGGTGTCCCACCGGTCGATCATGAACCGGCTGGCGTGGGGCCTCGCCCACTTCGACGTCACGGCCGAGGACCGGGTGCTCCTCAGCACGTCCGCCAGTTTCGACGTGTCCGTGCCGGAACTCTTCGCGCCCCTGCAGACGGGCGCCGCCGTGGTGATCGCCCGCCCGGACGGCCGCCGCGACCCGGCCTATCTGGCGGAGCTGATCAAGCGGGAGCGGGTGACGGGCGCGGACTTCGTGCCGTCCCTGCTGGAGGTGTTCATCACCGAACCGGCGGCGAAGGAGTGCACCAGCCTGCGCTGGATGGAAGTCGCGGGCGAGGCGTTCCCGGCCGCGCTGGCCAACAAGGTCTCCGGCGTGCTGCCGGGCTGCGGGGTCCACAACCTCTACGGACCCACCGAGGCGGCGGTGGAGGTCACCGCGTGGCAGCACGTGCCGGGCGCCGACCGGGTGCCCATCGGCGCCCCCGTGTGGAACACCCAGGTGTACGTGCTGGACGTGGCCCTGCGCCCGGTGCCACCGGGAGTGGCCGGCGAGCTGTACCTCGCCGGTGCCGGGCTCGCCCGGGGCTACCTCGGACAGTCCGCGCTGACCGCGCACCGCTTCGTCGCCTGCCCCTACGGAGAACCCGGCACCCGGATGTACCGCACCGGCGACCTGGCCCGGTGGAACGAGGACGGCCAGGTCGAATACCTCGGCCGCACCGACTTCCAGGTCAAGATCCGCGGCTTCCGCATCGAACTGAGCGAGATCGAGCAGGCGCTGACCGGGCACCCCGGTGTGGCGCGGGCGGCGGTCGTGGTCCGCGAGGAGCAGCAGGGCGACAAGCGTCTCGTGGGCTACGTGGTGCCCGATCCGGGCGCCGCGGTGGCGGACGTGGACGGTCAGGCGGATGAATGGCGCCAGGTCTACGACGCCAGCTACCGCGCCTCCGAGGACCAGGCGTGGGGCGAGGACTTCCAGATGTGGACGTCGTCGTACGACGGTGAACCCATCCCGCGCGAACAGATGCGGGAGTGGCGGGACGCGGCGGTCGCCCAGGTGCTGCGGTTCGCGCCACGGCGGGTGCTGGACATCGGCGTGGGCGCCGGCCTGCTCATGGCGAAGATCGTCGGTGAGGTCGAGGAGTACTGGGGCACCGACATCTCGGCGCCGGTGGTGGACCGCGTCAGGGCCCAGGCCGAACAGGCGGGCTACGGCGACCGGATACGGCTGAGCGCCCAGACGGCCGATGACCTTGCCGGGTTGCCGCGCGGCCGGTTCGACACCGTGGTGCTGAACTCGGTGGTCCAGTACTTCCCGAGCGCGGAGTACCTGGACCGGGTCCTGAGCGGGGCCATGGAACTGCTCGCGCCGGGCGGCCGGGTCATCGTCGGTGACGTCCGCAACCTCACGACGCTCCGGATGCTGCTCACCGCGGTACAGCGCGCGGCGCACCCGCACGCCTCGTACGACGACCTGCGGACGCTGGTGGAGAAGGAACTGCTCGCCGAACGGGAGCTGGTGGTCGCCCCCGAGTGGTTCACCGAGTGGGCGGCGGACCGCCCCGTCTCCGTCGACATCCGGCTGAAGCCGGGGCGGGCGCACAACGAACTGACCCGGCACCGCTATGAGGTGGTTCTGCACAAGAACCCGGCCGGCGTGCTCGACCTGGCCGACGTGCCCTCGGTGCCCTGGGGCGGCCAGCTGTCCGACCTGGCCGACCTCGGCCACGTCGAGGAGCGGGTGGGATACGGCCCGGTGCGGGTGACCGGCATACCCAACGCGCGGCTGGTCGAGGAGACCGCCGTGGCGGTCGCGGCGGGCCTCCTCGACCCCGCGCCCATGCCCGGTCGCCCCGTCGATCCGCGGGAGCTGACGCGGTGGGCGGGGGAGAACCAGCGCGACGCGCTCCTCACCTTGTCCGGCGAGGACGCGCGCTACTTCGACGCGGTGCTGCTGCCCGCGCGGCAGGCCGGGCCACCGCCCGTCTCGGGCACCTTCGTCCCCGGCGCCGTGGGCCGACGGGCCCGGGCGAATGCCCCCGCGCTCGCCAAGTCGCTCGGCCCGATGCTCGTTGAGCTGCGCGAGCACCTGCACGGCTGCCTGCCGGACTACATGGTGCCCACCGCGGTCGTCCCGCTGTCGGAGATACCGCTGACCCCGAGCGGGAAGCTGAACCGCAGGGCGCTGCCGCCGCCGGACTACGCGCAGGGCTCGACCGGCCGGGCGCCGCGCAACCAGTGCGAGGAGACCTTCAGCGCGCTCTTCGCCGAAGTGCTCGGCCTGGAACGGGTCGGCATCGACGACGACTTCTTCGCCACGGGCGGGGACAGCATCCGTTCCATCCAGGTCGTCGCGCGGGCCAAGGCGCGGGGCGTGACGGTCAGCACGCGGGAGGTCTTCGAACACCGCACGGTCGCCCGGCTCGCCGAACTCGTCGAAGGACGGGCGGGAGAGGAGGCCGCGACCCTGGCCGAGCTGCCCGGCGGCGGCGTCGGCTGGGCCCCGCTGCCCCCGATGGCGGCGCACGTGCTCGCGCTGGGCGGCGGCGTCGGCCGGTTCTCCATGTCCGGGATGCTCACCCTGCCCGAGGACGTCGACCGGGCGGCACTGGTCGCGACGGTGCAGGACGTGCTGGACCGCCACGACGTGCTGCGCTCCCGGCTCGACCGGCCTCGATCGGGCCTGTCGATCGCACCGCCGGGCAGTGTGGACGCCGACGCGCTGCTGCGCGAGGTCCCCTACGGCGACACCGACGTGCACGCCGAACTGGACGCCGCCGCGGGCAGGCTGGACCCGGACGCGGGCGTCATGGCGCAGTTCGTGTGGTTCACCTCCGGCACGGACGCGGACCGGTTGCTGATCGTCCTGCACCACCTGGTCGTCGACGGGGTGTCGTGGCGCGTCCTCGTGCCGGACCTGATCGCGGCGTGGCGGCGCGTCCGGGACGGCCGCGCCCCGGAACCGGCGAAGGCGGGCACCTCGCTGCGCCGGTGGGCGCATGCCCTGGCCGACGAGGCGGCCGACCCGGAGCGGGTCGCGGAACTGCCCGTGTGGCAGGGCATCCTGGCTTCGGACGAGCCGGTGCTCGGAGCGCGCGCGCTGGACCGCACGCGTGATGTCACGGCCACCGTCGACACGGTCCGCGTCCGCGTCCCGGCGGACGTCACCAAGGCGCTGCTGACCACGGTGCCCGCGGTGTTCCGTGGCGGCCCCGACGACGGCCTGCTTGCCGGACTCGCCCTGGCCGTCGCCCACTGGCGCCGCACGCGAGGCCTCGCCGGATCCTCGTCGCTGGTCAGGATGGAAGGGCACGGCCGGGAAGAGCACGTGGTGCCGGGCGCGGACCTGTCGGGCACGGTCGGATGGTTCACCTCGCTCTACCCCGTACGCCTCGACGTGGCCGGCATCGACGTGGCGGACGCCCTCGCCGGTGGCCCGGGCGCGGGCCGGGCGATCAAGGCCGTCAAGGAACAGCTGCGGGCGGTGCCGGACAACGGCATCGGCTACGGCCTGCTGCGCCACCTCAACCCCGACACCGCCGCCGCGCTGGCCACGGCGCCGGAACCGCAGATCGGCTTCAACTACCTCGGCCGTACCTCCGGGGCCGACATCCCCGAGGAGCTGCGCGGCCTCGGCTGGGGGCCGGACACCACCCACCAGGACCTGATCGCCGCCCCGGACGCCGACATGCCCGTTCTCTCGGCGCTGGAGATCAACGCGGTGGCCACCCCCGCCGAGGACGGCGAGGAACTGACCGCCTACTTCGGCTTTCCGACCGGTGTGCTCTCCCGCGAGGAGGTGACCGAGCTGACCGAGCTGTGGATCCGGGCGCTCACCGCCCTGGCCCGGCACGCCACAGCACCGGACGCCGGCGGGCTGACCCCGAGCGATGCCCCCCTCGTCGACGTGAGCCAGGAGGAGATCGACACCTGGGAGTCCCGGCTCGGCAGGCTGACCGAGATATGGCCGACCACCCCGACCCAGTCCGGCATCCTCTTCCACTCGATGCTCGCCGGAACGTCGTTCGACCCGTACCACATACAGCTGGTGTTCCAGCTCTCCGGCGAGGTCGACCCGGAGCGGATGCGCCGGGCCGGGCAGGCGCTGCTCGGGCGCTACCCCAACCTCCGTGCGGCGTTCGTCAACCGGGGCGACGGCGAGCAGGTGCAGGTGGTGCCCGCCGACGGGGTGACCCTGCCGTGGCGGTACCTCGACCTGACCGGGGCCGGTGAGGCGGAGCGGACCGAGACCTTCGAGCGGTTCCTCACCGAGGACCGGGCCGCCCACTTCGACGTGGACACCCCACCGCTGCTGCGGCTCGCCCTCGCCGTCCTGGAACCCGGCCGTGCCGAACTCGTGCTGACCGTCCACCACGTGCTGTCCGACGGCTGGTCCGCGCCCCTGCTGATGCGGGACCTGCTGCTGCTCTACGCCTCCCACGGCGACGGATCCGGCCTGCCGCACACACGCGGCTTCGGCGAGTTCCTGGCCTGGCGCGCCCAGCAGGACCAGGACGAGGCGGCACGGGCATGGGCGGCCGAGCTGGCCGGGGTGGACGAGCCGACCCTGCTCGTCCCGGGAGCGGCGGACGGCGACGGTCTCGACCAGATCGAGTTCAGCGTCCCGCCGGAGCTGTCCGGCGAACTCAACCGGCGCGCCGCCGCGTTGGGCGTCACGGTCAACACCCTGGTCCAGGGCGCCTGGGCGCTCCTGCTCGGCCAGCTCACCGGCCGCCAGGACCTGGTGTTCGGCGCCACCGTCTCCGGGCGCCCGCCCGCGGTGGCGGGCGTCGAGTCGATGGTGGGGATGTTCATCAACACCCTGCCCGTACGCGTGGAGTACGCACCGGGCGACACCCTCGCCGAGGTCATGACCCGGCTCCAGGACCGGCAGGCCGGCCTGATGGAGCACCACCACTACAGCCTCCCGCAGATCCAGCGGGCCCTCGGCCTGCCGACCCTCTTCGACACCCTGGTGGTCTTCGAGTCCTACCCGGTCGACCGGGAGGGCATCAGCGCCGCCACCGAGGCCGCGGACGGCATCGCCTTCACCGGCCTGCGCCCCACCAACGGCACCCACTACCCCCTGGCACTGATGGCGGCGGCCGAGACGCGCCTGGAGTTCCTCCTCCAGTACACCCCCGGCCTTTTCGACCGGGCCACGGTGGAGACGTACGCCACCCTGTTCGTACGCATCCTGGAACAGGTGGCGGCCACCCCCGAACGGAACGTCGCCCAGCTCGACGTCCTGGAGCCGGCCGAACGCGACCGCCTCCTCGGCGAGTTCAACGACACGGCCGTCCCGACGCCGGACGTGACGATCACCGGGCTCGTCGAGGCCCAGGCGGAGCGGAGCCCGGACGAGGTCGCGCTCATCGCCGAGGACGCGTCGCTCACCTACCACGAGGTGACCGCCCGTGCCGAGCGCCTGGCGCGCGCACTTGCCGGACGCGGTGTGGGCCCGGAGTCGGTGGTCGCGGTCTCGCTGCCGCGCACGGCGGACCTGGTGGTCGCCCTGCTCGCGGTCCTGAAGGCCGGCGGGGCGTATCTGCCGGTCGACCCCAGGTACCCCAGCCACCGCCTCGCGGCCATCTTCCAGGAGGCACGGCCCCACCTGGTCCTGACGGATACCGCGACGGCCGCCGTACTGCCGGAGCACGACGCCCCGGACGCCTTCCTCGACGCGCTCGACCTGTCGGCGGACGCCCCTGGCCTCGACCGTCCGCTCCACCCGGACCAGCTGGCCTACGTGATGTACACCTCCGGCTCCACGGGCAAGCCCAAGGGCGTCGCCATCACCCACGCGAACGTCGTCAACGGCGTGCTGCGGCTCGCCTCCCGCGTGGGCATGGAGCCGGGCAAGCGGCTCCTCGCCGGCACGTCCGTCAACTTCGACGTCTCCGCGTTCGAGATCTTCACGACACTCGCCACGGGCGGCGTCGTCGAACTCGTCCCGGACGTCCTGGCGCTGGGCGACCGCAAGGGCTGGAGCGGCAGCGTCATCTCCACCGTGCCGTCCGCCTTCGCCGAACTCGTCGAGGAGATCTCCGGCCGCACCCGCGTGGAGACGGTCGTCTTCGCCGGTGAGGCCCTGCCCGCATCGCTCGTCGAGAAGACGCGGGAGGCCTTCCCGGGGGTCCGGGTCGTCAACGCCTACGGGCAGAGCGAGACGTTCTACGCCACCACCTTCACCGTCGACGGCGACCCGCGCGGCTGGACGGGCGGCGCGCCCGTCGGCACCCCGCTCGGCAACATGCGGACCTACGTCCTCGGCCCGGGCCTCGCCCCGGTGCCGCCCGGCGCCGTCGGCGAGCTGTACGTCGGCGGCAACGTGGGCCGCGGCTACCACGCCCGCCCCGCGCTGACCGCCGAACGCTTCGTCGCCGACCCGTACGGCCCGCCCGGCGCGCGCATGTACCGCACCGGCGACCTGGCCCGCCTCAACGCCGAGGGCCAACTGGAGTACGTGGGCCGCGGGGACACGCAGGTCAAGGTGCGCGGCTTCCGCGTCGAGCCCGCCGAGGTCGAGGCCGCGCTCACCGCGCACCCCGGCGTCGCGCAGGCCGCCGTCATCGCCCGCGAGGGACGCGGCGGCGGCACCAAGCAGCTGGTGGCGTACGTCGTCCCCGCCGTCACCCTCGGCGGCACGACGGCCGACGACCACCCCGGCCCGCACTCGAAGGAGCTGCACGCCTTCGTCTCGGAGCGGCTGCCCGACTTCATGGTGCCGTCCGCCTTCGTGACCCTCGACCGGCTGCCCCTGGCCCCGAACGGCAAGCTCGACCGGGGCGCACTGCCCGAGCCGGAGTACACCACAGCCCCCTACC
>NZ_WMBF01000251.1:0-9021 GCF_019400875.1 Streptomyces anatolicus
GTCCAGAGCAGGGAGCCGCCGGCTGTGGGGAGCAGGTGGTGGGTTGGGTTCGGGAGGGCTCTGGTGAGGGATTCGCCCAGGTCCGGGGAGTGCGTCGGGCTGGTGTCCTGTCCGCCGTACCAGAGGTCTACCGGGACGGTGAGGTCGGCTGGGTCGAACGGCCAGCGGGCCATCGCCAGGACGGTGTCACGGGCGTAACCGGCGGGGCCCTGGGTGAATGCCTCGGCCATCGCGCGGCGGAAGGCGTGCTGGAAGACGGGGTCGGTGTAGACCGCCAAGTCCGTGTCGGGGCTCGTCGTGGTGATCAGCTCCCAGAGGGTGTCCGCGCTGCCGAAGCCGGCGAAGGAGGCCTCGGCGGTGTCGGGGTCGGCCGCGACCGCGTTCACCATGTCCCTCACCTGTGGGTTCAGCGAGTGGGCGAAACGGGGATGGGCCAGTTCGTCGCTGCCGGACACCACCGCCACCGCGTCCACCAGGCCGTGCGCCGCCAGCGCGAGAGCGAACGGCGCTCCCTGGGAGAAGCCGACCGTCAACAGAGCGGTGAGAGCCCGCTCCTGGCCGAGGTGGCGGATGTCGGTGGCCCAGTCGGTCAGTGTCCGGCCGGGAGCCGGGTCGGAGGCGCCGAGGCCGGGCCGGTCCACGCTGATCAGCCGGACCCCCGCCGCCTCGACGACATCGCCGCCGAAGCCGAGCCATCTGCTGGTCGCCGCCCCCGGGCACAACAGGACCGGGGTGCCGTCGGCCGGCCCCCACTCCGCCCAGCCGAGCCGTCGGCCGTCCGGCAGCTTGGTCTCTCCGAGCCGCTCCGGTTCCCGCACGCCGTAATCCATGATCCGTACCGTCCTCCGCCCGCGTCCCGTCCGTCGCCCCACGGGACCACGGGACCACGGGACCCACTCGCTGCGTCCAACCGGACCCGATCTTTGTCCATGGACCCCGCCGCCCGCCAGAGGTGATCGTGAATGGGGCGGCAGCGCAGGTGAACGGGAGGGACGCGATGGACGGGTTCAGGGTCGGCGAGGACGCTTTCGAGGTGGACGGGCGGCCGGTGCGGCTGCTGTCGGGCGCGCTGCACTACTTCCGGGTGCACGAGGCGCAGTGGGGTCACCGGCTGGCGATGCTGCGGGCTATGGGGCTCAACTGCGTGGAGACGTACGTGCCGTGGAATCTGCACGAGCCGCGCCCCGGCGCGTTCCACGACGTCTCGGCGCTCGGCCGGTTCCTGGACGCGGCGCGCGACGCGGGCCTGTGGGCCATCGTCCGCCCGGGCCCCTACATCTGCGCGGAGTGGGAGAACGGCGGGCTGCCGCACTGGCTGACGGGTGCGCTGGGGAGGCGTGTACGCACCCGCGACGGGGAGTATCTGGGGCATGTGGAGCGCTGGTTCCGGCGAGTGCTGCGGGAGGTCGTGCCGCGCCAGTACGGCGGCCTGGCCACCGGCGGCCCGGACGCACGCGGCCCGGACACACGCGGCCGGGACGCAAGCGCTCCCGACGGCCCCGGACCCGTGATCATGGTGCAGGTCGAGAACGAGTACGGCAGTTACGGCTCCGACAAGCTGTACCTGCGCCACCTGACCGACCTCCTGCGCGCCGAGGGCGTGCGGGTGCCGCTGTTCACCTCGGACGGGCCCGAGGACCACATGCTGACCGGCGGTTCGATCCCGGGCGTCCTGGCGACGGCCAACTTCGGCTCGGAGGCGCGCGCCGGCTTCGGGACGCTGCGGGCGCACCGCCCCGAGGGGCCGCTGATGTGCATGGAGTTCTGGTGCGGCTGGTTCGACCACTGGGGCGCGGAGCATGTCGTACGGGACGCCGATGACGCGGCGGCGGCGCTGCGGGAGATCCTGGAGTGCGGGGCGTCGGTGAACCTCTACATGGCGCACGGCGGCACGAACTTCGCGGGCTGGGCGGGCGCGAACCGCGGCGGCGCCCTGCACGACGGGCCGCTGCAGCCGGACATCACCTCGTACGACTACGACGCGCCGATCGACGAGGCCGGCCGCGCGACGGCGAAGTTCTGGCGCTTCCGCGAGGTCCTGGCGGAGTACGCGTCCGAGCCGCCGCCCGAGCCGCCCGCTCCCCCGCCGGTCCTCGCCGCCCCCGCGTCGGCGGCCCTCACCGACTGGTCCCCGCTGGACACGGTCCTGGAACACCTGGGCACCCCAGAAGCGGAATACGCCGTACCGCCCACCTTCGAAGAACTCGACGTGGACCGCGGTCTGGTGCGCTACACCGTCACGGTGCCGGGCCCGCGCGAGCCGTATCCGCTGAGCGTGCGAGGGCTGCGCGATCTGGCGGTGGTGTACGTGGACGGGGAGCGGGCCGGTGTCCTGACCGAGGACGAGCCCGTGCTTGCGGCACCCGTGGCCGGGCACGCGCGCGTGGAGCTGTGGGTGGAGTCGCTGGGCCGGGTCAACTACGGGCCGCGCACGGGTGAGCCGAAGGGCATCACGGGCGGGATCCTGCACGAGCGGCAGTACGTACACGGGGTACGGGCGCGGGCGCTGCGGCTCGACGCGTTCGACGCGGCGTCGGCGGTACGGGAGGTCCCCGCGTCCGGCACCGCGCGGGGCCGCCCCGGCCTGTACCGGGGCACGGTCGAGATCACCGCCCCCGGCGACGCCGCCCTCGAACTCCCCGGCTGGACCAGGGGCTTCGTCTGGCTGAACGGCTTCAACCTGGGCCGCTACTGGTCGATCGGCCCGCAGCGGACGCTGTACGTGCCGGGCCCCGTGCTGCGGGAGGGCGGCAACGAGGTGTGGATCCTGGAGCTGGAGGGGACGGCCGGGACAGAGATCACGCTGTCCTGAAGCCGTCCCCTGAGCTGCCCCTGAAGCCCCCTGGGCCACCCCCGAGCGGCCTCAGACCTCGGTCACCTCGGTCACGTCGGTCACCTCGGTCACCTCGAACGCGTCGAGCACGAACTCCGCCGTGCCGTCGTCCCCGGTCTTGCGCAAGCCGACCCACGCCTCGCCCTCACCAGGGGCGGTGAACTCGTACGTCAGGGTGGTGGGCTCAGTGGCGACCGGCAGCTCCTTGCGGTCCGTCTCGCGGGGCGCGGGGGCGTCGACCGCCGTGACCCAGGCGTACTGGCCCGCCTTCTCGTTCTCGTACCGGAAGGAGACGCGGTAGCGCCCGCCCGGTGTGAAGCGGACGGTGTGCGGGACGGTCCGGTAGACGAGGCCGGTGTTCTCGCCGCGTGACTTCAGGGATTCGGTGCCGTCGATGACGTCGTCGATCGCCTTGCCGTTCCAGCCGCGCTGGGTGTACGGGGCGTGGCGCTGGGCGATGTGGGTGCGCGGGTCGGTGGCGCCGCCCGCGTCGCCCTTCACGAAGGGGCCCCAGCCCTGGGGGACGTGCTCGAAGTCCTCGTGTACGAGGGTGCCGCGGGGCCGCTTGACGGGGTGGGCCGCGACGACGCGCACGTTGTCGAAGCGCACGCGCGCGTGGCCCGCCTCGGCGCGCAGCGTCAGCTCGGCGGTGCCGCCGCCCTCGGGGACGGTGAAGTACGTGAACATGCGCTGGAAGCGGGTGCCGTGCTTGCGGTCGGCGGCGACGTGGTTGACCGCCGTGGACGTCTCCGTGTGGTTGGCCGCGGTGACGCCGTCGGCGGTGCGCACCTCCAGGGAGGCCTTGCGCCGCTCCCCCGCCTTCTCGCCGACTTCGACCTGCACGGACGCGGCGTACGTGCCGGCCTTGAGGCGGGCGAGGCGCTGTCCCACGGAGGCGGCGGCGCCCGCGCCGATGACCAGCTCGTGGTCGCCGAGCGCGCTGAGCCGCACGGCGGCGGGCCCGCTGACCTGCCAGCCCTTCAGGGAGCCGGAGTGGAAGCCGGGGTCGTGAAGCGGGGTTCCCTGGCCCCACTTGGGGTCCGGCA
This sequence comes from Streptomyces anatolicus, assembly GCF_019400875.1. Classification (NCBI taxonomy): domain Bacteria; kingdom Bacillati; phylum Actinomycetota; class Actinomycetes; order Kitasatosporales; family Streptomycetaceae; genus Streptomyces; species Streptomyces anatolicus. The sequence continues at coordinate 3,880 of NZ_WMBF01000251.1, forward strand.
GGGCGGCGGCGCGCTCGCGGTAGAGGACGTAGGGCTGCTTCGGCTCGGCCTCGACGGTGACTTTCCCGCCCGCTACGGAGACGTACGACTCGAAGACGCGCCCCTGGTCGGTGAGCCGGTACAGGGCGACGCGGGAGCGGCCCGCCCACGCGCGCGGGAGCCGCCAGGTGCTGGTGCCGCCGGTCGGGTTGTAGTGGTACAGCTTGGCGGGGTCGGTGGCCTCCCGGGGCTCCCAGGGCAGGAGATAGCGGCCGTCTTCGTAGACGACGCGTCCGTCGGTGGTGATGCGCCGCTTGCCTTCCCGGGCGTCGGAGACGGTCGTCCTCGTGGGGCCGAAGAAGGTGATCTCGTGGTCCTCCCAGCTCTTGATGGGGTACGCCTGGAGGTACTTGGCGGGCAGCGAGTGGGTCCAGATCAGCTCGTAGAAGGCGTGCCAGTCGGTCTTGCCGACCCAGCCCTCGAAGTTGCCCATGCGGGCGATGCCGAGGAGGGTGGGCCACCTGTCGGCGAAGACGTCCTTCTGGTGGTTGCGGACGAAGCGGATCAGGCGGGAGTTGATGCCGCGCGAGGTGTCGCCGCCGTAGTCGGTCTCGGTGGCCCAGTGTGCCCAGACGGCGGAGCGTTCGAGGCCGTGGCCCCACTCGGTGGTGACGGTCCAGCCCTGTGCGCGCAGGGCCCGCTGGAGGCGGTCGGAGGTCCAGCCCGACTCACGGAACACGTCGATGTAGAGGGTGTTCAGAGCAGGGTCGGTCTGGGCGCGCAGGTCGGCGAAGCGTTTGATGATGTCTCCGGAGACCAGGTCGCGGCGCTGGTCGATGCGGTAGCTCTGGTCGAGCCAGTCCCACTGCTCGTTGTCCTTGTCGACGAGCTTTTCGGAGAAGGCGTTCGCGACGGGGTAGGACTCGGTGGCGTTGACGTGCACGCCGAAGTCGCTGTGCCACTTCCTGCCCTCGCGCACGAGGGTGTTGAGGTCGTCGAGGCCGCCCGCGCGCGTGTTGTGGTTGTCGGCGTAGTCGGGGTGGGCGGAGTCGTGGCCCTCGGACTGGTAGCCCTTTAGGAGGGTGTACTGGCGCAGCCCGTCGGTGGCCAGGTGGATCCGCTTGACGTTGTCGAGGGTGGCGAGGAACGGGTTGGTGGCCTGTGAGGCGAAGTTGAACGGGATGTGCGGGACGACCCGCAGATGCTGCTCGTCGGCGCCGAGGGGGTTGACCATGATGTCGCGGAAGGCGGTCGCGGCGTCCTGCCAGTCGACCTTGCCGTCGCCGTTGCGGTCGCCGGTGATCACTACGGTGGCGTACGGGAGGGGTTCGGTGGCGTCGACGGGCGCGGTCGCGGCGCGGTGGGTCCACTGCCCCGGCGTCAACCGGGCCTCTACGGAGTCGCCGCTTTTCACGGTCTCGCGCCACAGGCGGCCGTTCTCCCAGGTGGTGCCCGCCTGGGAGGTGGGTTTGTCGTAGCCGGTGTTCGTCTCGATCGCCCCGCCGAGCGTGTCGTGCGCGACGACGGCGTACGCGCATCCCACGGGCGCCTCGGCGGGCGTGTCCTTGCCCGGCCGGACCAGGGTGTCGCCGCTCTTTGCCTTGTCGAGCTGCACCTTCGCGGCGAGGAGCGCGGCGCCGGGCTGGTCGTCGCGTACGGAGAGCAGGGCGAGGCCGGGGACGCGCAGGGTGCCGACGCGCAGCGCGTCGGTGTCGGCGATCCGCGTGACGCGCCAGTGGACCTTGTGGCCCTCGACCGCGATCTCGACGTGGATGCGGGTGCCGCCGTCGAAGGCGAGTACGTACGTGATGCGGGCGCCGCCCGCCGAGGCGGTGACCCGCGGGATGTGCTCGGTCTCGTCGATCAGAACGGCGGTGACGGCGTCCCTCCTGCCGTACAGGATCGCGCCGCTCGCTCGGTCGGTGTAGGAGACGACACGCGGGAACGCGGTGGCGACGCGGACGTCCAGCGCGCGTGAGCGCAGCACCACTTCGGCCGGGAGGGGCTTGGCCGAGGCGTCCTCGGCGTACGCGCTGGAGCCCGCCCCGAGGACGGCTCCCACCCCGGCGAGCGCACCGGTGGCGACGACGGCTCTGCGGCTCGGCCCGGACGTGTCTGGCAGCGGCATGCGGCACCCCTCCATGGGACGGAATCGGTGCCGATCACCATGCGCCGGGCCGGGCGGACGCGCCTATGGACAAAGGAGGGACAGGTGTTGGACTTACCGCCGGGCGGCGGCCCACCCCGGACATGCCGAAGCGGGGCACCCACGAGGGCACCCCGCCACAGCGGGCCAGGCGTCAGGACGTCACAGCCCCGCCGCCGCCCTCTCGATGTCCGCGGCGAACGTCGACACCTCGGTGTAGACACCGGGGTACTGCGGCCGCGCACAGCCGTTGCCCCAGCTCACGATGCCGACCTGGATGTACGCACCGGCCTCGTCCTTGCGGAACATGGGCCCGCCCGAGTCGCCCTGGCAGGTATCGACGCCGCCCTCGGCGAGCCGGCCGGCGCATATCTCCTCGGCGGGCGTGAGGTCGTTGCCGTACGCGGCCTTGCACTGGGCGTCACTGACGAACGGGACGGTCGCCTTCAGGAGGTAGCGCTGCTGCGCGCCGCCTTCCCTCGCCGCTCCCCAGCCCGCGACGGTGAAGTCGCCGTTGTTGTACTTGGTGTCCTTGGCGATCTTCAGCGTGGGCAGGTCGATCGGCTTCGCCAGCTTGATGAGCGCCCAGTCCTTGCCCTTGCCGTTGTAGCCGGGGGCCTGGAGGACCTTGGTGGACTTGACCTTGATCGCGGAAGAGCTCTTCAGGTCCACGACACCGGCGGTGGCGGTGATGCTCGTGTTGCTGCCGGAGCCGTCCACGCAGTGGGCGGCGGTCAGCACGATGTTCTTGGCGTACAGAGCACCGCCGCAGCCCATCGAGAGACGGACCATGAACGGGAATTCACCCTGCTTGGCGGGGGTACCCCCGACGACGCGCTCGCCCGGCTGGGGGCCGGGGTCGGGAGCGGCGGCCGCGGCCACCGGCTGAAGGCTGAGAGCGGCGAGCGCGATCGCACCGAGGGTGGCGGCTCTCTTGGCTCCACGCAGCTTGGTCTTCAATTGTCTTCCCTTCGTGGGGGGTTACTGAGGAAGCGCGCGCGAAGGACCCCTGCCGACCACACCGGAAGAACACCCGGCTGGCATGAGCCCGACAAAGCGTTGCTGCGGATTATGGAGATCGGTGTCCGCTCAGGACAAGGGGCGGTTTCCGGCCATGGCGTCTCCCGAGGGCCGTTCCCGGCACGGCGACCCCCGTACAGTGGAGGCGGTTCGCGGTGTCCCGATGGCTGACATCAGGGGGTACGGGCGTGACGGTCGGCGGCGGTCCTGTGGTGCACGGCTACCCCCATCTGGAGACCGTGCGCGCCGCTCTCACCGCGCTCTACAGACGCCTTTCGTACGACACCGTCCACACCTTCGACACCAGCGTCGCCCCCGCGGACGTGGCCTTCGGCGACCAGGACGACCTGCATCTCGGCGTGCAGCGGGTGGCCCGCGAGATGGTGCGCCACCTGCGGCTGCCCGACGCCCGCGTGATCGTCAGCTTCCGCGGGATGGAGCATGCCGCGAACGTCGAACTGACCGCGGGCCCCGAGTACTTCATCGAGCTGAACGACCGCTTCCGCACCCATCGGCGGGACATCGGCGCGGCGCTCGCCCACGAGGTGATGCACGTGTATCTGCACCGCCTCGACCTCTCCTTCCCCGGCACCCGCGACAACGAGATCCTCACCGACACCGCCGCCGCCTACCTGGGCGCGGGCTGGCTGCTCCTGGACGCGTACCGCGAGGACGGCGCCTCCTCCCAGAAGCTCGGCTATCTCACGCCGGAGGAGTTCGGTTACGTACTGGCCAAGCGGGCGCTGGCCTTCGGCGAGGCCCCGGAGACGTGGTTCACCAGCGCGCAGGCGTACACGGCGTACACGAAGGGGCTGGCCCAGGCGCGCCGCGACGAGCAGCAGCCACCGCTGACGGCGGCCGGCTGGGTGGGGAGGCGGCGGTACGCGAAGGACCGGCGGTACGCCCTTGACCACGGCGGCGCGGTCGCGGCGGGCGGCCCCTACTCCTTCTCCCTCGACGGCGGCACGCTCCGGGTCACCTTCCCCTGCCCCACCTGCCACCAGCGGATCCGCGTCCCGGCGCGGGGGCGCGTACGGGCGCGGTGCACGCTGTGCCGGACGGTCCTGGAGTGCGACGCCTAGCGGCTACCGGCTGGCGGGGGCGCTCACCGGTCCTGGGCGGTCGTCCAGTGCCCGGGGCGGGCGAGAGAGCCGGACAGCTTCGTACGCTCGTCACCCCTGGCCGCGTTCACTTGTGACTGCGTGAGGAAGAGCGCGCCGGTGAGGTCGGCGCCGCGCAGGTCCGCGTCGCGCAGGTCCGCGCCGATGAGATCGGCCGTCCGCAGGTCGGCGTCGCGCAGGTCGGCGGCGATGAGGTAGGCCCCGCGGAGGTTGGCGCCGCGGAGGTCGGCGCCCTTGAGCCGGGCGCCGAAGAGGTCCGCTCCCCGGCGGTCCTTCTTCTTGCCGCCACCGCCCTTGCGCACGAGTTCGCTGGTGCGCAGGAGGAGGGCGTTGACGTCCTGGCGGTGGGCGGCGACGTCGGTCTCGACGACGGCCTCGGGGGCGCCCCGCGTCAGCTCCTCGGTCCTGGCCAGGGCCTTCTTGAGATCGGAGCGGATCGGCTTCGTCTGCGGAAGCGTAAGCGCCTCGGTCAAGTACCAGAGCAGTTCGTGGAGTTGCCGCATGACCGGGAACACCTCGAACATCTGCTTGGCGGTGGCCGGATCCTTGCGCCAGTCGCGCCCGCCGAAGGTGTGCTGCGAGACGTGCTGGCCCGCGCCGAAGCAGTCGTAGACGGTGCAACCCCGGAAGCCCTTGTTCCGTAGGTCGCGGTGGATACCGCAGCGGGAGTCCGCCTGAAGGTTGGCGCAGGGCTTGCCGGCGTCCTTGTCCACGGCGAAGTCGGAGGACGCGGAGAAGGCGAGCGCCACGCAACAGAGCCCGAAGCAGCTGCCGCAGTCCGCGCGGAGGCTGGCGGGGGCGCCCTCGAGCGGTATCAACGCGAGGGTCTCGCGCTCCGGGGCCATAGGGGGCGCTCCTTACTTCCAACTTTCAGCG
>NZ_WMBF01000252.1:0-9008 GCF_019400875.1 Streptomyces anatolicus
CTCCTCCCCTCCCCCGACCCCTCAGGAGTACGACATGTGTGGAGCAAAGGCCGGCGGCCCCGACGCTTCGACGATCAAGCCCGGTGAGACCACGATCCAGGGCCAGGTGACCCGCGACGGCGAGCCCGTCACCGGTTACGTGCGCCTGCTCGACTCGACCGGCGAGTTCACCGCCGAGGTCCCCACCTCGGCGACCGGACAGTTCCGCTTCTACGCCGCCGAGGGCACGTGGACCGTCCGGGCGCTGGTCCCCGGCGGCACGGCCGACCGCACGGTCGTCGCCCAGACGGGCGGCCTCGCGGAGGTGGCGATCGCGGTCTGACCCGCGCCGCCGCATCATGAACGGCTGAAGGGCCGCACCCCAGGGGGTTGGACGCCACTGGAACGGGGTGCGGCCCTTCGGCACGTACGGGCCTACGCTGGACGTATGTACGCACGACGACGTCATACGTACTTCGTCATGATGGGCACCTGCATCGCCCTGTTCGTCCTGGCCTGGGGCGTCGTGCGGCTCTGGTCGATCCCGGTCGCCGTCGGCATGTGCGTCGTGGCGATGGTGATCCCGCCCGTCGCCGCCATGGTCGCCAACCGGCGCGGTCCCGAGGACCGCTGGTGGGACGACCCCTCGGGCGACCCGACGTCCGACGAGTGGTGGGACGAGCTGGACGGCAAGCGGCACCGTCAGTAGGCAGCCGCTCAGTACGTCAGTACACGAGCGCCTGGACGACCTCAGTACACGAGCGCCTGGACGCCGTCCGTCGTCGCCTCCTGGACGAAGACCTGCGCGCCCGCGATCCGCACCCCGGGGATGACGTCCTGCTCCGAGATGTCGCGGCGCGCCGCGCACTGCGTGCAGAGCGTGATCCGGCCCGCCGCCATGATCGATTCGATCAGATCCGGCAGCGGCGCCGCGTGCGGAAGTTCGAATTCCGCCGCGCGTCCCGGCAGTGCGAACCACGACGACTCACCGGTCAGCCAGAGCGACACCTCCACCCCGCTGGCCACGGCCACGGCCGCCACCGTGAAGGCCTGGGAGCAGCGCTCAGGGGCGTCGGCCCCGGCGGTCACCTTGATCACGAGCTTCTTCGCCATGGCCGCATCGTAAGGCCCCTCACAGGCAGAGGCGGGCGCCGCCCGACTACAGTGGGACCGGCTCTGATATCTGCCCCCACAGCTCACCGAGGAGCACCCCGTGCTTGAGGCCTTCTTCTCCGCCCTGCTGGTCATCGTCTGTCTCGGCGTGCTCGCCTTCGCCGGGCTCACCGTGAAGAAGCTGTACCAGGGCCAGCGCTGACCCCCGTCACTTCCCGACCTCCACAGATCGCCTGAGCTTCCCATGATCGAGATTCCGTCCGACCTGAACCCCGACCTCGTCCCCCTCGCCTTCCTCCTCGGCAACTGGGCGGGCGCGGGCGTCACCGACTTCCCCGGCGCCGAGAAGGCGAATTTCGGCCAGGAGGTCTCCTTCACGCACGACGGGCGGGACTTCATCGAGTACCGCTCGTACACCTGGGTGCTCGACGCCGAGGGCAACAAGGTGAAGCCCCTGGAGTCCGAGTCGGGGTTCTGGCGCATCGACAAGGACCGCAAGGTCGAGGTCGTGATGGTCCGCGACGACGGCGTCGTCGAGGTCTGGTACGGCGAGCTGGCCGACAAGAAGCCGCAGATCGACCTGGCCACCGACGCCGTCGCGCGCACCGCGGCCTCGGGTCCCTACACCGGTGGCAAGCGGCTCTACGGCTATGTGAAGGGCGACCTGATGTGGGTCGGCGAGAAGCAGACCCCCGAGGTGCCGCTGCGCCCCTACATGTCGGCGCAGCTGAAGAAGGTCGTCACGCCCGAGGAGGTCGCCGCGATGGCGCGCAACCTCGGAGATCTTCCCGACGACGGCATCGCTTTCTTCAAGTAGACCTAGACTCTGTGGTGTGGCGAGCACCGACTCCAGGAGCACCGACTCCGACTGGAAGAGCGACCTGCGGCAGCGCGGCTACCGGCTGACGCCGCAGCGCCAGCTTGTCCTCGAAGCCGTCGACACCCTTGAGCACGCGACCCCCGACGACATCCTCTGCGAGGTCCGCAAGACGGCGTCGGGGGTCAACATCTCCACGGTCTACCGCACGCTGGAGCTCCTTGAGGAGCTGGGCCTCGTCTCGCACGCCCACCTCGGGCACGGCGCGCCCACCTACCACCTGGCGGACCGGCACCACCACATCCACCTGGTCTGCCGGGACTGCACGGGCGTCATCGAGGCCGATACGTCGGTGGCCGCGGAGTTCACCGCCAAGCTGCGGGAGACCTTCGGGTTCGACACCGACCTGAAGCACTTCGCGATCTTCGGGCAGTGCGAGGAGTGCCGCGAGAAGTAGCGGGGCCGCGGGAAGTGCCGCCAGAAATAAAAGCCCGGGCCCGCTGGTCGTACTCTTTGTGAACATGAAGAGCCCCCTGTTGTCCCTGCCCGGCGCAGTCCCCGCCGAGGGCGTGGACGAAGGCGTCGCCGCCCACTACGGCGAACTGTTCCGTGAGCAGCGCGCCCTCGCCGACGGCACCGGTTTCGTCGACCTCTCGCACCGCGGGGTGGTCACCGTCACCGGCTCCGACCGGCTGAGCTGGCTGCATCTGCTGCTCACCCAGCACGTGAGCGAGCTGCCGGCCGGCCAGGCCACCGAAGCGCTGATCCTCTCCGCCCACGGCCACATCGAGCACGCGCTCTACCTCGTGGACGACGGCGAGACCATCTGGGCGCACGTGGAGCCCGGCACGCAGGACGCGCTCATCGCGTACCTGGAGAGCATGAAGTTCTTCTACCGCGTGGAAGTCGCCGACCGCACCGACGAGTTCGCCGTCGTCCATCTGCCCGCCGGTTCGATCACCCCGGTCCCCGAGGGTGTCGTCGTACGCGAGACGGCACACGGCCGCGATCTGTTCCTGCCGCGTACGGACCTGGAGGCGTACGCCGCCGAGCACGGCCCCGCGGCCGGGCTCCTCGCGTACGAGGCGCTGCGGGTGGAGGCCCACCGGCCGCGCCTCGGCTTCGAGACCGACCACCGCACGATCCCCCATGAGCTGGGCTGGCTCGCCACGGCCGTGCATCTCCAGAAGGGCTGCTACCGCGGTCAGGAGACCGTCGCCCGCGTCCAGAACCTGGGGAAGCCGCCGCGCCGCCTGGTCTTCCTCCACCTGGACGGGAGCGAGGTGCACCTGCCGGTGGCCGGTACGCCGCTTCAGCTCGCCTCGGAGGGGGCGGAGGGGCGGAAGCTGGGGTTCGTCACGACTGCCGTGCGCCATCACGAGCTGGGGCCGATCGCGCTGGGGCTCATCAAGCGGAATGTGCCGGTGGACGCGGAGCTGGTCGCCGGGGGTATTGCGGCTGCTCAGGAAGTGGTCGTCGAGCCCTAGGTCAGGCCCGGTCCGGTCACATCTCCAGCAGCACCGTGAACGGGCCGTCGTTCGTCAGGCCCACCCGCATCTGCGCTCCGAACCTGCCCGTCGCCACCGTCGCGCCCAGGGAGCGCAGCTGGGCGACCACCTCGTCGACGAGGGGTTCGGCCACGGGGCCGGGGGCCGCCGCGTTCCAGGTGGGGCGGCGGCCCTTGCGGGCGTCTCCGTAGAGCGTGAACTGGCTGATGACCAGCAGCGGCGCGTCGGCGTCGCTGCACGACTTCTCGTCGGCCAGCATGCGCAGCGTCCAGAGCTTGCGGGCCAGCTGGGCCGCCTTCTCCTTGGTGTCGTCGTGCGTGACGCCCACCAGGACGCACAGGCCCTCGCCGCTGATCTCGCCCACCGTCTCGGGGCCGTCCTCGCCCTCGACGACCACGCTCGCGCCGTCGACTCTCTGCACCACTGCTCGCATGGGAGCCATCATGCCGTGCCGATCGGAGGCTCCAGATCCCCCCCATCCGGGGCTGATTCCGGGCACTCATTCACATAGCGGCCACCGGGAGTGGCACCATGCACACACGCGGTGCACCCGCGTCGGCCGGTCGAGGGGACGGTAGAGCCACATGAGCACACCAAGTACGGGGCAGCCGTCCGGCCGCGTCTCGCTTCGGCGTACGGCGGTCCCGCGGCCGCCCGCACAGCGCACCGGCAGCCCGCTGCTGCCCGAGGTGCCCGAGCACGATCTGGCCGCGCGGCGCCTGCCCGAGCTGCGGGAGCTGCGCCGGGCGGCCCAGCAGGACGAGGCCGACCTCAGCTATGTGCGGCGGCTGCTGCAAGGGCGCATCGACATCCTGCGGGCCGAGATCGCGCGCCGCAGGGACCAGCCGGTGGCGCCCACGCCGGAGGCGGCCGTCGTCGACCGGCTCTCGGAGATCCTCGCCGACGCCCCGGCCCGGCACCGCTCATCGGCCCGGCACGTCACGCTCGGCACCCCGCACAGCGAGGAGTACCGCCTGCTGGCCACGGAGATGCTGGCCGAGGTCGAGCTCTCCGACCTCGCGGCCCGCACGGACGAGGAGCTGGACGCCGCCATGGGCCGCCTGGTCCGCTACGAACAGCAGGTCTCCCGGCGCAGGCAGTCGCTCCAGCGCACGGCGGACGACTGCAGCGGGGAGATCGCCCGGCGGTATCGGGAGGGCGAGGCGCAGGTGGACGATCTGCTGGTGTGAGGGGTGGGCGGTCCGCTCCGTCCTGGGCGGGCGTCCGTAGGTGAGCCCCGGCTCCCCCGTAGCCGGGAGCCGGGGCTCGGTTTTCGCCCGTCGGACGGACTCCCGGCTCCCCTCCGGATGGGAGCCCGGCCGGCCGGGTCTCTTCAGCCGGACCGGTCAGCCCGGCTGGGCGAGGAGCAGGACGAGAACCGCTGCCCCGACCCCGCTGATCATGGTGTTCTTGGCCTTGATCCCCACGGTGAGCAGGACGAAGCCGACGATGCCCAGTGGGCCGTACTTCCACTGGACGAGCTGTTCGAAACCGATGGCGAGGGCGGCGACGACGATGGCGATGAGCGGCATGACGTTCCCTCCTTCGGGATCGGGGTGGCGGACCCCGTTCGGCCGGTGACCAACTGGCCGGCCCGGCGGGAACTCCGCCGCGGCCCCGATGGGTGGTGGCCAACCCCGGAGGGGTCCGACCATGTCGCCCAAGTTGGCTACCAACTTCAACTGACTTATCTCCGCTGAGAGTCGACTCATAACCATCTTTCCCACAACTCCCCTAAGATGGCGCGAAGTTGTACTGTTTGGTTGTGAGCACGGAACGCGCCCCCGTCAACGGAAGCCGACAGCGGCGCTCCCACCGCGAGGTGGCCGACGTGCTGCGTGACCGGATCAGGTCCGGATCGCTGCGGCCGGGGCAGCGCATGCCCACCCAGGCCGAGCTGGCCGACGAGTTCGGCGTGGAGCGCGGGGCCGTGCGCGAGGCGCTGCGCGTCCTGCACCGTGAGCACCTTCTGTCCAACGTGTCCAAGGGCAGCCCCGCCACGGTGGCGGAAGTCCCCGAGCGCGCGCCCCTCGGGGCGGGGTCGGAGCGCCCGCAGCCCACGATGGTCGGCCTCGCGCCCCGTATCGCGTCGGCCTTCGAGGCCCCGCACGTCGAGATCGACGCGCTCTGTCTCACCTCGGTCTCCCTCACCATGGCGATCGGCGAACCGCTGCGGCAGATCCACGCCGGACGGCGCAAACCGGCCAAGGTCGACGTCCGGGTGCTGCTGCCGAGCCGGGACATCGATCTGGCGTTCCCCGCGCCGGTCGACGGCGGGGACGACGAGGGCGACTGGGTGCACCGCCGCTGGCTGGACCAGCGCAACGCGCAGGGGCAGGTGCTTCGGCACAACCTCCTCGCGCTGCGGGCCTCGCACGGGATCGACGTATCGGTGCAGTTCCGCGCGCTGCCGTTCACGCCACCGGTGAAGCTCTACCTGATCAACGGCTCGGAGGCGCTCTTCGCCTACTACACGCTCACCAAGCGGGACGAGGAGACCGGCGCCGGCCAGGAGCCCCTGGAGACGTACGACGCGCAGGGCACGCAGTCGATGCTCTTCCCGTTCCACCAGGGGGAGGGAGTGCGGGACACGACCTTCGTGGAGCAGTCGCATCTGTGGTTCAACGCCCTGTGGAACACGATCAGTCAGGAGCTGAGGCTGGCGGCGGGCTGAGCACTGTCGGCCATCTTGAGCAAGTTGGCAACCAACTCCCGTGAGATGGCGGGCAGTTGTATCGTTCGGTTGTGACCCAGGAGAACGTTGCAGTGAACGGCAGCAGAAAGCTCTCACCCCAGGACATCGCCGACGCCGTACGCGACCGCATCCGGGCCGGTGCGCTCAAGGCGGGCGACCGCCTGCCGACCCAGGCCGAACTCGCCGAGGAGTTCGGTGTGGAGCGCGGTGCCGTGCGCCAGGCGATGAGGAAGCTCCAGAGCGAAGGCCTCCTGTCCAACGTCAGCAAGGGCAGCCCGCCCCGCGTCGCCGAGCCGGGCCCGGCGGTCCCCGCCGCCCCGGGCCCGCAGCCGTCCATGGTCGCCCTCGCCCCCCGCCTCGCGGAGGCGTTCGCGGCGAAGGACGTGCGGATCGACGTGGTCTCGTACACCGCGGAGACCCTGATGATCGCCCTCGGCGAGCCGGTGCGCCTGATCCACGAGGGCCGCATCCGTCCCGAGTCGATCACGGTACGGATCCTGCTGCCGAGCAGCGACATCAAGCTGGCGTTCCCGGTCCCGATCGCGGGCGACGCGGAGAGCCGCGAACGCCTCCACCAGCGCTGGCTCACCCAGCGCAACGCGCAGGGCCAGGTGCTGCGGCACAATCTGCGGGCGCTGCGGGCCTCGCACGGGATCGACGTGTCGGTGCAGTTCCGGGCGCTGCCGTTCACGACGCCGGTCAAGCTGTACCTGCTGAACGGGGAGGAGGCGCTGCTCGCGTACTACACCCTGGGCCCGCAGCAGTTGGAGCTGAACGACGCCGGGGGCAGCGACAACGTCGACCTCTATGACGTCCTGGGCGTCAAGGCGCTCCTCTTCTCCTTCGGCAAGCCCGGCCAGAGCGTGCGCGACGCGCAGTTCGTCGACGAATCGCAGAAGTGGTTCGACGCGCTCTGGGCAACCATCACGACTGACCTGACACTCTCTTAGGTGACCTCTGACTCGACGCAATCTGATGCGATGTGGCCCGGGATGCTCGATGACCAGACCGAAAGGCTTCAAGGTCTGATCGGGTCGGTTCGATTCGTGCTCTTCGACTTCGACGGGCCCATTTGCCGTCTCTTCGCCCACCGCTCCGCCGAGGGCGTGGCGAAGGCTCAGGTGCGGTGGCTGGAGAGCCGGGGGCTGCGGGGCCTGCTCACCGCCGACCTGCGAGAGGATCCGGACCCCTTCGTCGTACTCCGCGCGGTCGACCGCCGTCTCCCCGGGAGCGATCTGTCGGCCGAGCTGGAGGCGACGCTCACCCGGCACGAGGTGAGCGCTGTGGCCTCGGCCTGGCCCACCCCGTACGCCGATCCGCTGATCCGCACCTGGACGGCCGTCGGCGTCCGGCTGGCCGTGACGACCAACAACGCCCCGCGTGCCGTGGGCGCCTACCTCACCTCCCGCGGCCTCCTGGACTGCTTCACCCCGCACATCTACGGCCGCACGCGGGACCTCGGGCTGCTCAAGCCCCATCCCCACTGTGTGCACCGCGCCCTGAGAGCCATAAGTGCCGACCCGAGGACCACCCTGATGATCGGCGACACGCCCTCGGACTTCATGGCGGCCCGACGGGCGGGTGTGGGCTTCCTGGGCTACGCGCGCAACCCGCGCAAGGCCGGGCTGCTGCGCGACGCGGGCGCGCCGCACATGGTCTCGTCCCTGGAGCCGGTTCTGCGTTCCCTGCGCGGCGGGACACGCGAGCGGCTGCGTGACGGGAGACGCTGAGGCACTACGCTCAGCGCTCATGCCGTCACCTCCGCCTCGATCTCCCCATGAGGCGCCGAAGAGCGGTCGCCGCGAGTCGTGGATCCGACGTCTCGCCGACTCGCACAAGGACCATCCGGACCGTGAGGTCGTGGCAGGTCACCACAACATCAACTACGTCGTGCCGCTGGGCTGGTCACTGGCCCTGCTGTTGTGCACGATGCCGTTCCGGGCCAGGGTCAAATGCCGGATGCCGCGCGAGACGGTGGAGGTGGTGCCACGCATCTGGCCCAGTGAGACGGACCTGCTCAGGGTGGTGAGCCGCCGTCTCAAGGAGGCCCCTCGCTGCTTCCGGGACTTCGGCGACTGGTCGCTGCACTCGTACCGGGCGGGGCAGGCGCTCTCCGAGATCCAGCCCGAGGGGCCCGTCGGCGAGGCGATGATGCGGTCGCTCGCCGGGTTCTTCGCCAAGACCGCGGCGGTGCCGGAGGAGGAGCTGCCGCCCAGGCCGGCCGGCTGGCCCGAGTCCGGACAGAGCCAGGAATTCCTCGACTGGCTGATCGACTTCACCGAGACCCAGGTGCACCGGCCGAACCGGTGGCGCTTCGGTGATCTCTTCACCGCCGTGGGCCTGCGCCCCGACGTCATGACGGCCTTCCGTGGCGCCCCGGACCGCCGGAGTCTGACACCCCGCCCTTTCGGTCTCCTCCACACCGACGTCCACCGCGGCAACATCATCGTCGGCCGCCGCCAAGTAGCCGTCATCGACTGGGAGTTGGCCATGTACGGCGACCCTCTGCATGACCTCGCCACTCATCTCGTACGCATGGAGTACGAGAAGGACGAGCAGACGCGGATGAAGGAGCTGTGGACCGGCGCGATGGTGGGCGCGGGCCACCGGGACATGGCCGAGGGCATCGCCGCCGACCTGCCCGTCTACCTCGACTTCGAGTACGCCCAGTCGGTCTTCCCGGACATCATGCGGGCCGCGCTCGGCCTGACCGCGCTGCCCGGTGAACCGGACAACGCCGATTACGCGCTCGCCGCCGCCCGGGCCTGCCGGGCATTGCGGCGCGCCGCCGAACCCCTGAAGCTGGACGAGGTGCCGGACGCGCGGTGTGCGGAACGGGCCCTGCGTGACTGGTACGCGGGACCGTTCGGCCGGGCCGGAGTGAAGGGGGGCGGGG
>NZ_WMBF01000253.1:0-8961 GCF_019400875.1 Streptomyces anatolicus
GTGGGGGCGGGGCCCCGGGCGGCCGTGCCGCCCTGTCCCCTCGCGTCGCGATCGCGGTTGTTACGCCGCCGGTGGCTCAGGGGTCGCGCCGGACGCGCCCGGCTTCACGTACTGCTTCACGTCTGGCGGTACCGGCAGCTTCCTGTACGCCTTCGGCAGCTCGGCCCGGGTCTGGGCCTTCGCGGTGGTCGTCGGCGCCGTGGGGAGGGTGAGCGTGACCCGGTCCTGGAGGAGCGCCGGGGAGACCCAGCCGGAGGTCCTGCCCGCGTATGCCGTGCCGAACGGGTCGGTGCCGAGCAGGTGTTGGCGCACCGTGCCGGCGGGCATCGTGGCCCGGGCGGCCACCCCGGAGGGGGCCTGGACCGTCACGGTGTCGCCGATCCGGTAGGCGGTGACGCGGCCCGCCTTGACGGCCGTGTCCCAGGCCGCACGGGAGCGCAGCTCGCCGCCGATGTCGGCCATCCGAAGGTTGACCACAGGGGTGTTGGACGCGAACAGGGCTTCGTAGGAGTCGAGTACGCGGTTCAGGACCGGGTACGCGATGCGGTCCTCGGCGAGGTTGGACTGGTGGATGAAGTGCGGCCGCGGATCGTTCGCCAGGACGTGTCCGAGCGCGATCGTCGACTCCACGGGCACGATGTGGTCCTGGTAGCCGGTGGCGAGGTCGAGGGGTTCGGTGAGGCAGGTCGCGACGGGGGAGTTCTCACAGACGCCGCTGCCGCCGTCGGCCGCGCGGGTGTAGATCCAGTTGTACTCGTCGACCTGTTCCTCGGCCCGGCCCGCGTTGTAGAAGACGTTCATCGGGAAGCGCGGCACGGTCAGCGCGGCGCCGACCTGGCGCTGGGCCCTGTCCCGTGAGTTGTCCGAGCCGAGCCATGTCACACCGTTGTCCCGCAGGGCGCCGGGCAGGTTCGGGTTGTCGTCGGGCTGCTGCGGCAGGACCTTGAGGCCGGAGTGCTCGCCGGTCACCAACTCGCCGTTGGTGAGGGGGAGTCCGGCCCGCTGGCCCCACGCCCTGTTGTCGGAGATCTGCTGGGAGATGTCGGCGCGCGAGACGTAGCGCGTGCTGCCGTCCGCGTTCTTCGCGCACTTCCACGGGACCGTGCTGACGTCCTGGACACAGCCGAGGAAGGGGTGGTTGTAGGTGTGGTTGATCCAGCGGTGGTCGGCGCGGTCGGCGATGAGCCGGTCGGCGAGGGGGTCCGCGCCGCCGTTCTCCTCGCGGTACAGCTCGCTGCCGCCGCCGTTGAAGGCCATGTCGAGCGGGAACTTCCGGCTCTTGGACCACTCGGAGGCGTGGGCCGCGTCGTCGGGCGTCATCCGGATCGGGTCCGGTGTGCCCTCGCCCGGCGGGCAGTCGACGTCGCCCGGCGTGCAGTTCAGCTCGGTGTCCCAGCGGTCGTCGGCGCCGAACACGTCGTCGACGTGGACGGCGAAGTAGTTGCGGGACGCGCCCAGGTGGACGCCCTGCGTCAGCCAGTCCACGATGCCCCGGGCGAGCAGCCGGAACTGCCGCTGGTGTTCGTTGTAGACGAAGGTCACCACCAGCTCGCGCCGCCCGTCGTGGCGGTATTCGCCCACGAGCGAGCCACGCCCTTGGCCGCCCGGGATCGGCGCGTCCACGTAACTGGTGAAGTCCGCGCCCGGCGCCGGCTCGGCGAGGAAGCCGTAACTCTCGCTCACGGAAGGCGAGTTGTCCTCGAAAGGGACCTGGTCCGCGAGATAGCCGAAGGGGCCGCTCTTGCCCGCCGCCGTCACCTCGGCCCGTACGCCGTCGAGCGAGCCACTGAACTCCGGTGTCCTCAGGCCCGCTTCGGGCCGGGCGTAGGTGTAGGCGTCCACCTGGGGGATCGCGTACGTCTGCTCGTACGAGGCCAGGGCGGCCAGCTCGGCCGAACCGGACCCGAACGGATTGTCGTTGGGCAGGACGACGGCCTGGAACTTGGCCCGCGCCCTGCCGTTCACGGTGTCCGCGAGGAACGCCTTGTCGATCACTGGGCGCCCGCTCCGGCGCAGGTCGACGGTGGTGTACGGCGTGCCCTGGCCGTCGAGTTCGGCGATGATCGCGGCGGTGGCGGGGCCTCCGTCGGTCACCACGAGGACGCGCAGATCGATGCGGGGCTGCTCGGCGGCCGAGGCCGGAGCGCCGGGCAAGGAGAGCGCGAGAAGCAGAGCGCCGGCTCCGAGAGCCGCCGCTCGCGCGGTGTGTTTCATGCGGTGTGTGGTCCCCTCCACGGTCGGGCCGAGGGGGTGTCTCCACCCCACGGCCCGCCCCCCAAGCAGCGCCGGTCACACGTCGCCGTGTGTGTCCGTGCCGCTCTGACGCGTCACATAGTGCGGCCCACCTGTGGGGTCTGTGCCGATTCTGTGAAACCTGGCGGAAAAAAGACGGCGCGCCCCCAGCGGCGCGTGAGGAGGGGTGCGGGGACCCCGATGCGCCCCCGGAAGTGAACTCCTGGTGCAGCGTGGCCGCTCAGAGGGGTCTTCGACGTCGCACCGTGACTGGGTGCCTCCTACAGGCGCCTGCCGTGGACGGGCTCCCACGGCAGGAGAATCACCAGTGGTCCAGACCACTTGGAATCAGCCAAGAGAGGGCGATCATGGAGTGGTCGCCATTTCTCGGAAAGCGCGTACTGACCTGCATGGCAGGCGTGCTGGGCTCTTCTGGAGGGGGCGCAAAACAGGGCGCGTCGGGGGCACGCGGGGGGCGCCTGACCTTATTCCCGGGGTTCCGCAACTGCGTAGCAGTCGCAATAGTTTCAGCTGGGTTGCTCGTCCGCCGCCCGTACCGCCGCCACCGCCTTCCGCGCCGCCACCAGGATCGGGTCCCACACCGGGGAGAACGGCGGCGCGTAGCCCAGGTCCAGGGCCGTCATCTGCTCCACCGTCATCCCCGCCGTCAGCGCGACCGCCGCCACGTCGACCCGCTTGCCCGCGCCCTCGCGTCCGACGATCTGGACCCCCAGGAGCTTGCCCGTGCGCCGCTCGGCCAGCATCTTCACCGTCATCAGGGCCGCGCCCGGGTAGTAACCGGCGCGGTTCGTCGACTCGATGGTCACCGCCACATACCGCAGCCCCGCCGCCCGCGCGTCCTTCTCGCGCAGGCCCGTCCTGGCGATCTCCAGGTCGCACACCTTGCTGACGGCCGTGCCGACCACGCCGGGGAAGGTCGCGTAACCCCCGCCCACGTTCGACCCGATGACCTGCCCGTGCTTGTTCGCGTGCGTGCCGAGCGCGATGTGCCGCTCGCGCCCCGACATCAGGTCGAAAACCTCTACGCAGTCGCCGCCCGCCCAGATGTCCTCGTACCCGCGCACCCGCATCGCGAGGTCGGTCAGCAGGCCGCCGTGGTCGCCGAGCGGCAGCCCCGCCTCGCGCGCCAGTTCGGTCTCGGGGCGCACGCCGAGGCCGAGGATCACCACGTCCGCCGGGTACTCGGCGTTCTCCGTGGCCACCGCCCTGACCCGCCCGTCGTCATCCGTGAGGATCTTGGTGACCTCGGCGTCGTTCACCATCTCGATGCCGAGGCCCGTCATCGCCTCGTGCACGAGCCGGCCCATGTCCGCGTCGAGCGTGGACATCGGCTCCTTGCCGCGGTTGACGACCGTCACGTCGTAGCCGCGCTGGATCATCGCCTCCGCCATCTCGACGCCGATGTAGCCCGCGCCGACGACCACGGCCCGGCGGCCCTCGGTGCGCTCCAGGGTCTCGATCAGGGCCTGGCCGTCGCCGAGGGTCTGCACGCCGTGCACGCCGGGCGCGTCGATGCCGGGCAGCGACGGGCGCAGCGGGCGGGCGCCGGTGGCGATGACAAGCTTGTCGTACGTCGTCCAGTACTCCTTCCCCGCTTCGAGGTCGCGGGCGAGCACGCGCCGGCCCCGCACGTCGATGCGGAGCACCTCGGTGCGCATCCGCAGGTCGATCGCGCGCTCGCGGTGCTCCTCGGGGGTGCGGGCGACCAGGTCGTCCCGCTCGTCGACGGCGCCGCCTACCCAGTAGGGGATGCCGCAGGCGGAGTACGAGGTGAAATCGCCGCGTTCGAACGCGACGATTTCCAGTTCTTCCGGGCTCCTGAGCCTGCGAGCCTGCGATGCCGCCGACATGCCGGTGGCGTCGGCTCCGATGATGACCAGTCGCTCTTTTGTGCTGCTCATGTTCTGACACGCTACGGGGTGCCTGCGGGTTCGTTCTGGCTGGGCGCGCAGTTCCCCGCGCCCCTTACGGGGCGTCTCCCGCGCCCCCTTACGGGGTGTCCCGTCCGCGGCGGGGGCGTACTACTCGTAGCCACAGCAGCAGGAGCAGTGCGGCTACCGCCGCAAACGGCAGGATTGCCGCCAGGGCTATCGCGATCCAGCGCAGGCCCGTGGTGAACGTGTCCCAGCCGCCCCCGAGCGCGTCCCCGAGCGTCGGGTCGTCGTCCCCGGTACTCGCCTGGCCCTGGCCCTGGCGCTCGGTCAGTGAGAGTGTGATCGTCGCCATGGCCGTACGGTCCTTCAGCGAGGCCCGCTGCGCGAGCAGTGACTCCAGGTCGGCCTGACGGGTGCTCAACTCGCCTTCCAGGGTGACGACATCGCTCAGCTTCGTCGCCTTGTCCATCAGCTCCCGCACCCGCGCCACGCTCGCCCGCTGCGACTTGACGCGGCTCTCCACGTCGACGACCTGGTCGGTGACGTCCTGCGCCTTGGCCTCGCGGTCGATCAGCTTGCCGGTGCCTTCGAGGGCGGTCAGGACCTCTTCGTACGCGTTCTGTGGGACCCGCAGGACGACGCGCGACCGCTCGCGGCCCTCGTCGTCGCGCGACGTGTTCTCGTTCCCCACGATGCCGCCCGCGTTCTCGGCCGCCGCGCGAGCCTCCTCCAGCGCCTTCGGTACGTCCCCGACCCGGACGGTGAGCCGCGCGGTGCGGATGACCTGAGGGCCAGTCACTTTCGAGGGTTTCCGCTTCGGCGACTTGCCCGGCTCGCCCGACTGCGCGCCCGCCGCGTCCTCGGCCCCTTGCGGACCGGCGGCATGATCGGCCGCCGCCCCCTTGGCGTCCCCGCCGCTGTCGCCGTCGCCGCTCGCGGTGCACCCCGTGAGCGCGAGCGCGACCGCCAGGAGCAGACCGAGGAGAGCCTGGACCGTGAGCCTGCTTGACGTGTGCATCGACGTACCCCCGAGGGTCGTGGCCAGTGATGCTCCTACGACGCCGGGGAGAGGCCCCACGG
Source organism: Streptomyces anatolicus (assembly GCF_019400875.1). NCBI lineage: Bacteria > Bacillati > Actinomycetota > Actinomycetes > Kitasatosporales > Streptomycetaceae > Streptomyces > Streptomyces anatolicus. Next base: position 5,208 of record NZ_WMBF01000253.1, read on the forward strand.
TGGTTGCCGACCGGTCCCGATGCGGTCACGGTCGGGACTCGGCGGTCTGAGAGAGTGGAGGCATGCGCGAAACGGACACACGTACGGGCAGCGGTGGCCCCCGGACCCACGCCGTCGTCATCGGAGGCGGGATCGCCGGACTTGCCGCCGCGCACCGGCTCATCGCCACCGATCCGCACACCCGCGTGACCGTCCTGGAGGCCTCCGGCCGGCTCGGCGGCAAACTGCGCGCAGGGGAGATCGCCGGGGTCCGCGTCGACCTCGGCGCCGAGTCGATGCTCGCCCGCCGCCCCGAAGCCGTCGCCCTCGCCCGTGAGACGGGCCTCGCCGACCTGCTCCAGCCGCCCGCCACCGCGACCGCCGCCATCTGGACCCGGGGTGCCCTGCGCCCCATGCCCAAGGGGCACGTCATGGGCGTGCCCGGGGACGCCTCCGCGCTGGCCGGGGTCCTCTCCGACGAGGGCCTGCGCCGCATCGAGCGGGACCGCGAGCTGCCGCCCACCGAGGTCGGCGACGACGTCGCCGTCGGTGAGTACGTCGCCGCGCGCCTGGGCCGCGAGGTCGTCGACCGACTCGTCGAGCCGCTGCTCGGCGGGGTGTACGCGGGCGACGCCTACCGCATCTCGATGCGCTCGGCCGTCCCCCAGCTCTTCGAGGCCGCCCGCACGCACGCCTCCCTCACCGAGGGCGTCCGCGACATCCAGGCGCGCGCCGCGCGGAACCAGCAGACCGGGCCGGTCTTCATGGGCATCGACGGCGGCATCGGCGCACTGCCTCTCGCCGTCGCGGAGTCGGTACGCGCGCGTGGCGGCCGCATTCTGACCGACACCCCGGTCACGGAGCTGCGCCGCACCGGTGACGGCTGGCGCGTGGTCACCGGGAGCGAGGTCCACGAAGCCGACGCCGTCGTCCTCGCCCTGCCCGCGCCAGCCGCCGCGAAGCTCCTGGACGCCGAGTCGCCCGCCGCGGCCGCCGAGCTGCGCGGCGTCGAGTACGCCTCCATGACGCTGATCACGCTCGCCTACCGGCGCGCCGGGACCGACCTGCCCGAAGGCAGCGGTTTCCTCGTGCCGCCCGTCGACGGGCACACGATCAAGGCGTCCACCTTCGCGAGCCACAAGTGGGGCTGGATCGACCGGCAGGACCCGGACCTGCTGGTCCTGCGCACCTCCGTCGGGAGGTACGGCGAGACGGAGATCCTGGGCCGCGACGACGCCGACCTCATCGCCCTCTCCCGCCACGACCTGCGCGAGGCCACCGGACTCACCGCGACCCCCGTCGCCACCCGCGTCACCCGCTGGGACGACGGCCTGCCGCAGTACCCGGTCGGCCACCACGCGCGCGTGACCCGCGTCCGCGCACACGTCGCCGCGCTGCCCGGCCTCGCGGTCTGCGGAGCCGCGTACGACGGCGTCGGCATCCCCGCGTGCGTCGCGAGCGCCAACGCCGCCGTCGACCAGCTGGCCGGGGACCTCACCGGTGTGGAGCAGCTCACCCGCGACCCGGTGCAGAGCCTGCACGGCGGCGGAGGAGAATAGCCCCATGAGTGACGACGCCCCCGCCAAGACCCCCAACGCCGGCAAGAAGGCCAAGGACCTCAACGAGGTCATCCGCTACACCCTGTGGTCGGTCTTCAAGCTGCGTGACGTGCTCCCCGAGAACCGCGCCGGTTACGCCGACGAGGTCCAGGAGCTGTTCGACCAGCTCGCCGCCAAGGACATCACGGTCCGCGGCACCTACGACGTCTCCGGCCTGCGCGCCGACGCCGACGTCATGATCTGGTGGCACGCCGAGACCGCCGACGAGCTGCAGGAGGCCTACAACCTCTTCCGCCGCACCAAGCTGGGCCGCGCCCTCGAGCCGGTCTGGTCGAACATGGCGCTGCACCGCCCCGCCGAGTTCAACAAGTCGCACATCCCGGCCTTCCTCGCCGACGAGACGCCCCGCAACTACGTCTCCGTCTACCCCTTCGTGCGCTCCTACGACTGGTACCTGCTGCCCGACGAGGACCGCCGCCGCATGCTGGCCGACCACGGCAAGATGGCCCGCGGCTACCCCGACGTGCGCGCCAACACCGTCGCCTCGTTCTCCCTCGGGGACTACGAGTGGCTGCTGGCCTTCGAGGCCGACGAGCTGTACCGCATCGTCGACCTCATGCGTCACCTGCGCGCCTCCGAGGCCCGGATGCACGTACGCGAAGAGGTGCCGTTCTACACCGGCCGCCGCAAGTCCGTCGCGGACCTCGTCGCGGGCCTGGCGTAACCCCTGTCGGGCGTAACCCGGGTCGGGTCGGACGGGCCGGTCAGAGCGCCCTCGGGCGCCCCACCGCCCGCCCGCCGGACTCCGGCCGGGGCTCCGGGTGCGGTGCGCACGCCGCGCGCCGCACCGGGAGCCTGCCCTCCAGGAGGTACGCCTCCAGGTATCCGTTGACGCACTCGTTGGGGCCGCCGCCGATGCCGTGCGTGCCCGCCTCCCGCTCGGTGACGAGCACCGAGTTCGACAGCCTGCGGTGCAGTTCCCGCGCCCCCTCGTACGGGGTCGCCGCGTCGCGCTCGGCGGCCAGGATCAGCGTCGGGGGCAGCTCGTCGCCATCCGCGCGCACGTCGAGCGGCTGCTGCCGGGGCGCGGGCCAGTAGGCGCACGGCAGGTTCATCCAGGCGTTGTCCCAGGTCTCGAAGGGCGCGAGGCGCGCGAGGAGCGTGTTGTCGCGGTCCCAGGTGGCGAAGTCCGTCGGCCAGGGGGCGTCGTTGCACTCCACGGCGGTGTAGACGGCGTTGCCGTTCTCGTCGTCGGCGGCCCCGCGCGGCTCGGGCGCGGCCTGCTCGATCAGCGGCTTCGGGTCGCCCTTCAGATAGGCGGAGAGCGCCTTGGCCCGCTCCGGCCAGTAGTCGTCGTAGTACCCGGCCTTGAGGTACGCGGAGTGGAGCTGGCCCTGGCCGACCTTGCCTCCCGCGGGCTTGCGGCCCAGCTCGGCGCGTACCTTCTCGTAGTTCTCCATGACCTTCTCGGGCGTCGTGCCCAGGTGGTACGTCTTGTCGTGCTTGGCCACCCAGGTGCGGAAGTCCGCCCAGCGCCGCTCGAAGGCCGCCGACTGGTCGAGGTTGTTGCGGTACCAGATCTGCGCGGGGGCGGGGTTGACCGCCGAGTCGAAGACCATGCGGCGCACGTGCGTCGGGAAGAGCGTCGCGTAGAGGGCCCCGAAGTAGGTGCCGTACGAGGCACCCAGGAACGTCAGCTTCTTCTCGCCGAGCGCGGCCCGCAGCACGTCCAGGTCGCGCGCGTTGTTCAGGCTCGTGTAGTGCCGCAGGCCGGGGTTGCGGTCCGCGCACCCGCGCGCGTACGCCTTCGCCCGCGCGATGCGCTCCTGCTTGTACGCGTCGTCGGGGTGGACCGGCGCCGACGAGGGTGCCTTGCCGAACTCCTTCGGGTCCTGGCAGGAGAGCGGGGCCGAGCGGCCGACGCCGCGCGGTGCGTAGCCGATGAGGTCGTAGGCGGCGGCGATGCGCTTCCACTCGGGCATGACGCCGATCATCGGGAAGTACATGCCGGACGCGCCGGGCCCGCCGGGGTTGAAGACGAGCGCTCCTTGCCGGGCGACGGCCTTCTTCCCCGCGGCCTTCCCCTGCTTCTTCCCCTGCTCCTGCCCCTTCCCCTTTCCCTTCCCGGTCGGCTTGTTGCGGCTGACGGTCAGTCCGATCTGCTCGCCGTGGGGGTGGGCGTAGTCCAGCGGCACGGAGACCGTGCCGCACTGGAG
>NZ_WMBF01000254.1:0-8948 GCF_019400875.1 Streptomyces anatolicus
GGCGGAGCCCAGCGCCCCCGCCCCCGGGATGCGCCGCGCGGGCGGATGCGTGAACCTCGAGGTACAGGAGGTTCACGATGCGTATATGTACCCTCGCTCTTCGTGCGGGCGCGATAGCCCTCGCGCTGGCCCTCGCGGGGCCCGCGACCGGCGCCCAGGGCCATGAGGACGGGGCCGTACGGGCCACCGTCACCCCCGCGGAGGCCCCCGCCGGAACCGGCGTGGAGGTCAGCGTCTCGGGGTGCGAAGGCACCACCGGGTCCGCCGGGTCCGGGGCCTTCGAGGGGGACGCCGAGCTGACCGGGGGCGACGGCGGCAAGAACTCCCTGAACGGCAAGGCCAAGCTCAGGAGCGGGCTCTCCGGCTCGTACGAGGTCACCGTCATCTGTGACGGCCACCCCCACCAGCGCACCGGCACGGTCCGCGTGATCCAGCGCAACCCGGAGCCGGTCTCCCCGGTACGGGCCGGCGGCGGCGGCACCGCGCGCTTCCCCTCGGTCGCCTCCGCCGGCGCCGACGAGGCGGGCCCCGGCACCCCGCACGCCGTGGTCGGCCTGGTACTCGCCGGAGCCGCGGCGGTCGCCGTGGCGTTCCGCGGCATCCGCCGCCGCAGCCGCTCCGAGTGACGGAAGGGCCGGGACGATGTCCGGCGGCGCTGAACGCCCGCCCGGGACCGGACGCCTCCGTACGGGCCTCGCCTGGGCCGCCCTCCTGGCGGGCCTGGGCCTATGGGGCGCCCAGATCGCGGACCTGCGCGCCGGCCTCTCCGCGCCCGCGAACGGCGACGCGGCGGCAGTCGGCCGCCCCCTCGGAAACGTCGAACTCCCGCCCGCCCACGAGCCGTTGGCCCCCGCACGGCCCCGGCACGTCGAGGTGCAGTCCCTGGAGGTCGCCGCCCCCGTCACCGCCCGGGGCCTGGACCCCGAAGGCGCCATCGACCCACCGCCGTACACCCAGGCGGACACCGTCGGCTGGTACGGCGGGGGCACCCGCCCCGGCGCCCCGGGCGCCGCCCTCTTCGTCGGCCACGTCGACACGCGGACCGAGCCCGCGGTCTTCTACGACCTCAGCGCGATGCGCCCCGGCGAGAAGATCGACGTGAGCCGCGACGACGGCACGGTCGCGGAGTTCACCGTCGACGACGTCCAGGTCGTCACCCGCGACCGCTTCGACGCGAGGAAGGCGTACGGCCCCCACGAGGGGGGCCGCGCCGAACTGCGCCTCATCACCTGCGGCGGCGTCTTCGACAGAGCCACCGGCACCTACACGGCCAACGTGATCGTCTCGGCGTACCTCACCGGAGTACGGGGGTAGCGCGGCGCTACCTCACGGGAGTACGGGCGTCGCGCGGCCCGCCGCCGACGGTCTGAGCGCCGCCCGCAGACCGAGCCCGCCGAAGACCGCCGCGAACACCGCCCACAGCAGCGCGTGCGAACCGAGCGACAGCATGCGGAACTCCCACAGCAGCGTCGCGTCCACCGGGACCGGGTCCGGGTTCCCCGGGAGCAGGAACAGCACCGCGAGGACGACGACGGCCGTGAGCGCCACCGCCAGGTGCCGCACCGGTTCGGGGCGCGCCGACAGACGTACGTACACCTGTCGTACGAGGAACATGCCGAGGACGCCGATGGCGACCGCGGCGAGCCACAGCGCCTGGCGGTCGCCGACGGTTCCCGCGTCGCCGACGCCCGGCGGGTTCGCCGGATAGCGCAGGCCGGGCAGGAGGGAGACGGCGAGGAAGGCCGCCGCGGAGAAGGCCAGCGCGCGCGGCCAGGGACTGGCGGCCGGATCCCGGCGGTGCACCGCCGCGTACGCGACGGCGAAGAGGACGCCGAGGGCGAGCCCCGCGACGACCGCGGTGACCACGAGGCCGCCGTGCTGCGTGGAGCGGCTGAACAGCTCCTCGTGGTGCTGGACGGCCTGCGCCGCGCCGTGCGCGTGCTCCTCGGCGGCCGAGCGCTTCTCCTCGGCGCGGATGGCGCGGTCCATCAGGGGTTCGGCGAGCAGCAGCGAGAAGAGACCGGCGGTGAGGCCCGCCGCCCCTCCCGCCAGCAGACCGCGCCCGAGCAGGGGGAGTACGGGGGAAGAGTGCATGGTGCTTGTGCCCGTCCGCCCGGTCAGTGGCACGGGGCACCGAAGAGGTGCCGGCCGTCGTGCGCGAACTCGTGCAGATAGTCGCCGGTCGCCGAGATCAGCGTGCCGTTGTCGAGGAACACGGCGTAGAGCGCGACCAGCGCGAGGATCGCGGCGGCCGAGGCGATCAGCCAGTCGCGGGTCTGTGTCACGGCGGCCTGGCTCGCCGTGGTGTCGGTGTGCGGCGCTGCGGAGTGCAGGGACATACCGGTGGGCCTCCTTCTGGGGTTTCCACGCCCCATGGCAGGAGGACGACGGTTCAGTTCCTGACTTCCGCGCACGCTCGTCGCGTGCGGGTCACAGTGGCGGGACCGTCCCGGATTCGCACCGGGTTCCTGTCAACCGTCGCCTCGATGTATGGACTTGTCGTCTCGGAGAGTCCCAGCACGTCAGGGGGGCTGTCAACACCCCTCGGGAGGCCCCCGCGGCACGGGGCGGACCGGCGGTCCCGGCCCGATCGGCGGCCCGCTCCCCCCTGAGCCACCGACCGGGCTGGTCCTCGACCGCGCGCGCACGAGCTGCGGGAGGAACCCGGCGCCGGCGCGGGAGGTTCACGGCCATTCCGGAATGGGGGAATGACCGAGAAGGCCGGGGGCTTGGGCCGTGCGACAGACTCTAGGACGAATGAGCGCGTCGGCCTAGAGGGATCCGGAGTCCGGATATCGCCAATTCGCCCCTCCCTTTCGCGCCGGGCTTCCCCGCGTTCCGCCCCGGGCTTCCCGCCGCGGGGGCCGTTTTCTCAGGAAGACGCCGACCGGTCCTTCCGGAGCACTTCACCGTCGAGCGTTCTCTTGATCACCTGAACGGCGACCATGTCGATGACCTGCCGTTCCCTGCGCGCATAACGCCGTAACGCCTCAAATGCCTCGTCCATACCGGTGTTCCAGCGCTCGGCGAGCATGCCTTTGGCCTGTTCTATGCGAATACGACTGTCCAGCGCCCTCTGGAGCTGCTGGGTGAGCGTCAGGTACCGCGCGTGGGTGCGGTGATGGGCCAGCCCCACCGCGGCGGCGTCGGCAAGCACCTGGGTGATCCGCAACTCCACTTCCGCGCAGGCCTTTTGCTGTGCGTGCGATACGAAGACATTCAGTACGCCGAGCGTCGAACTGCCGTGCCGCAGCGGCACCGCGAAGGTCTGCGCGACGCCGTGCTCACCGGCCCGCTCGGCAAACGCCGGCCAGCGGGCCGACGCGTCGTGGGAGTCGACACGCACCGGCGGCACGGGCTCGCCGGTCCCGAGGCTGTCGAGGCACGGCCCGTCCTGCCGCTGGACCGCCAACAGGGCGCGCACCGCTTCCTGTTGGCGGCTGCCGGGAATGAGGCGGACGCCGTCACCCCCGTCCGCGTACAGCACGCCGGCGCCCTGCGCGTCGAGCAGCTCCACTGAACGGTCCGACACCCGGCGCAGATGGCGCTCAGGGTCGAAGTCGTCGGTCAGCGTGTCCGCGGCCTCCACCAGAACTTCCGCGAGCCGCAGTGCGCATGGGCGGTCCCCCATGACCCTCTCTCCTCCACTCCCCGCGGACTGCGCCTACCCGGCCGCGGCGCGGCGGTAACGCGCCCCGCGGCACCTCTCGGTAACAGCTCTCCTACAGCTCTCTCCGCCCGACGGACGACCCTCGTGGACACAGTGTCCTTATGTCAGGATTGGGATACGGACAGTGCACCCGAGGGGGGACTGGATGTACCGAAAAGGCACAGGTCGCGGACGTGGTTTCGCGGCCCGGGGGGTGCGGACGGGAGTGGCGCTGGCGGGGGCCGCGCTGCTCCTCTCCGGGTGTTCCTCCGGCGGTGACCCGGAGGGGGAGACGTCGGGTACGCCGGTGAAGCAGCAGCCCAAGAAAGAAGACCCCTACTGGGTCAACCCGGAGGGGAACGCGGCCAAGCAGGTCGCCGCCTATGAGAAGGACGGCGAGAAGGACGACGCCGAACTGGTCCGGAAGATCGCCGAGCAGCCCGTCGCCGAGTGGCTCGTCCCGGAGAACGCGCAGGACCAGGCGCGCGGCTTCACCGAGGCCGCCGAAAAGGCCGACAGGGACGCCCTGTTGGTGCTCTACAACATCCCGCACCGCGACTGCGGCCAGTACTCCGGCGGCGGCGCGGCCGACGGCGACGCCTACCGCGCATTCGTCGACGAGGTAGCCAAGGGCATCGGCGACCGCCGCGCCACGGTCATCCTGGAACCGGACGCGGTGCTGCACATGGTCGACAACTGCACGCCCGAGCAGTTCCACGAGGAGCGGTACGACCTGCTCAGGGGCGCCATCGACAAGCTCAACTCCCTGAAGAACACGAAGGTGTACCTGGACGCGGGCAACGCGGGCTGGCAGAACCCCGACTCGCTCTGGGAGCCCCTGAAGCGGTCCGGTGTCGAGGAGGCCGACGGTTTCTCGGTGAACGTATCCAACTTCCAGACCACCGAGGCGAGTACGGAGTTCGGCAAGAAGCTCTCGGCGAAGGTCGGCGACAAGCCGTTCGTCATCGACACGGGCCGCAACGGCAACGGCCCTTACGACAAGGGCAAGGACCCCTGGTGCAACCCGCCGGGCCGGGCGCTCGGCGAAACCCCCACGACGAAGACCGACGACCCGCTCGTCGACGCCTACCTCTGGGTCAAACGCCCGGGCGAATCAGACGGAACGTGCAGGGGCGGCCCGAAGGCGGGCGAGTGGTGGCCGGAGTACGCGCTCGGCCTCGCAAAAAACGCTGGCTGAGGGGAGCGCCCCGCAAGGGGCGCGGGGAACTGCGCGCTCAGCCCACGGAAAGCCGCAGTTCCCCACGCACCTCACCAATTCGACCTCTACGGGACGCGAACCCACCGAGCCCGACTCGGAGTCCCCTGATCATCCGTAACGAAAAGCATGTACCACCCGGACTCCACCAGACTCCGATTCTTCGGCACCGTCACGGAAACCGCCCCTTTGGACGTCTCCAAGTCCAAAGCCACCGAGGTCTGGTCGATATCCGTGACATGAGTAGACGCACTCGGCCGAATCAGCCGAGCCGTCCTGATCGACGACGCATGCCGCGTCGGAAACGTCCCGGACTCCCCCCGCTTGATCGTCTCAGGCCCCCGGCCAAGACCCGGCCGCGCACCCCGGTAGAGATACGGCGGCGTATAGATCTCGATGCGCTGCTCAAAGACGCCCGGCTGACTGTTGGCCTCGTCGGCGAAGAGCGAGTCGGAGCCGAAGAACATCACGCGGCCGTCCGGCAGCAGAATCGACCCGGAATGGTAATTGCGGCCGACCAGCGGGTCGGCGACCCTCCGCATCTTCCCGGTCCTCGCGTCGTAGATCCGCGCCTGGCGGATATTGGAATCACTCCGCCCCCGGTAGTCCTCGGAGCCGCCGGAGATCAGCACGGTGTCGTCGGGCAGCGTCGAGATCTGCGGATAGCGCGTGCCCTTCTCCAGCGACGGTCCGTCGACGAACCTCGGCTCGTCCGCCGTCAGGTCGACGACGCGGGTCTTCTCGCTGGACTCCTTGGACTCACCGACCCCGCCGCCACCGACCACCATGTACTTCTGGTCCTGCGCGGGCGGCAGCTCGACCGTGCCGGACGTCTCAAGGAGCTTGGGGTCGCTCAGGCCCGGGACGCCCCGCCACTTGTTGGTCCGCAGGTCCCAGATGCCGGGCTTGCGGCCGACGTCGTCGGGGCCGTACCCCGCGTTCGAACCGGAGTAGAAGAGCCTGCCGTCGGCCATCTGGAAGATCGCCGGGTAGGTCGGGAACTGCCGGATGCCCTTGGTGTACGTCCACTTCCTGGTCTTCGGGTCGTACACCTCGTTCTTGCCCGGCACCAGCTGGCCGATCTCGTCGAGGCCCGAGGTGGAGAGGATTTTGCCGTCGTCGAGCGTGGTCAGCGTGGGGTACCAGCGCGCCTCGTTCATCGGGTCGACCTTGATGTACCGCTCGGCGACCGGGTCGAACTCGAAGGTGTCCTTGATCCCCTGGAAGTCCTTCTTGTCCAGGGCGAGCTTCTGCGCCATGCCGTAGACGTTGCGGGTGTCGGAGCCCTTCAGGCCCTGGATGCGGTAGTTGTCCTGCGTACCCGTCTCGTACTTGGCGCCGCTCTTGGCCGCCTCGACGTAGATCCGGCCGAGACCGGGCTCCGTACGCAGGAACCGGCCGGTCCGCTTGTCGAAGACCTTCTTCGCCTTCTCCACCAGGACGCTGTCCTGGGAGACGAACGTCTTGCCGTTCTTCTTGCCGGTGAACTTGGTGCCCGCCGGGATCGTCTTCGGCTCGTCCGGGTCCTCGTTGTGGACGATCATCAGGCCGCCGGCCTTGGTGATGTCGCCCTTCAGCTTCTCGTAGCGCTTGGTGCCGCCCGCGATCAGCAGATTGCCGTCGCCCAGCTGGGTATGGCCCGTGCAGAACAGGTCGGTGGGTGTCGGGATCTTCTTGATGGTCTTCTTGACCGGGTCCCACAGGCGGGTGTCGAACTTCTTCTCGTCGAAGTTCTTCTGGTTGTTGCCCGACCCGGCGATCAGCAGCACCTTGCCCGTGTGCAGGAGCGCCGCGTGGATGGTGTTCTGCCGGTACTCCTCGGGGAAGTCCACGATCTCCCAGTGGCCGTTGTCCGCCTTGTACTCCGGCCGGTTGATCTTGTACTCGTGGTACTTCTCGGAGCCCACGCGCCACAGCCAGGGGCCGTTCATCCCCGCCAGCGCGAGGACGACCGCCGTCCCTATCGCGATGCGGCGGGCGCGGCGGCGGCCGGAACGCTCTCTCATTTCTCACGTCCCCCGAGGGCGATCCGCATGGTCTGCTCGGGCGCCGCCGCCCAGCTGGGCCTCGGCCGCGGGACCACCGCGTCGGGCACGGGCGGCCCCGGCCTCTTCCGGGCCTGCCGCATGCCCCAGCGCCACGCGAGGATCGGGGCCGCCGTGATCAGCAGGGCGAACGACGCCCAGACGATCATCGCGGGGTGCGAGTGGCCGTACACGAAGGAAGCGGCCACCGAGCCGCCGAAGACCAGGATGAAGAAGAGATGGATCCGGAACGTCCCGAAGAGCGTGTCCGGGCTCGCCGAGTCACCCTTGGGGGTCACCACGAACCTGCTCTTGCGGCGCAGGGCGGCGTCGAGGAGCGAGCGCGCGTAGATCGGCGCGGAGAGCGCCGACATCACCATGCCGGCGACCCCGCCGGAGCCCTCGGGCTCGTGCGGGGAGACGTTGTGCCTGCGGTTCCAGATGTAGAGGCCGATCTGGAGCGCGGACGCGTTGCCGTACAGCATCAGCCAGATGGCCGGGTCGATGTTCACGCCGGACGCGCCGAGGCCCAGGAAGAGCGCGCAGCTCAGCGCCGCCAGGATCCAGTTCATGGCGGACATCGGGTAGAAGATGACCATCATCGTGTAGTTGAAGAGGCGGCCCGGGGGCAGCGAGAACGGCGCCTTCCAGAACTGCTTGAGGATCGTCTCGTACGTCCCGCGCGACCAGCGCAGCTGCTGCGTGAAGAAGTCCGTCCAGGCGTTGGGGCCCTCGCCGACCGCGAGCACGTCCGGGGTGTAGACCGACTTCCACTTCCTGCCGGTCGCCGGGTTCGTGGCGCGGTGGATCTCGAAGCCGGTCGCCATGTCCTCGGTGATCGAGTCGTACAGGCCGCCGATCTGCTTCAGGGCCCTGATGCGCACGGCGTTGCTCGTGCCGACGAACATCGGCGCGCCGTAGGCATTCCCCGCCCGCTGGACCAGCGCGTGGAAGAGGAACTGCTGCGACTCGGCGGCCTTGGTGACGAAGTTGTCGTAGTTGCCGTAGACCTGCGGGCCGATCACGAAGCCCACGTTCTCGTCCCGGAAGAAGCCGAGCATCCGCTCCAGGTAGTTCGGCATCGGTACGTGGTCGGTGTCCACGGACGCGAAGAAGTCGTAGCCGTCGCCGTGCGCGTCCAACCAGGCGTTGTAGTTGCCGTGCTTCGTCCTGGCGCGGTGCGGGCCCTTGGGCGTGTTCCACCTCGCCACGCCCTTGCGGGAGAAGTGGTGGACGCCGAGCCGCAGGCAGACCTCCTTGACCTCCGGGTCGTCGCCCTCGTCGAGGAGCCAGACGTGCAGCAGGCCGCGGTGACGGATCCTGACCGCGGCCTCCAGCGTCCTCGTCACCATCTCGATCGGCTCCTTGCCGGGCACGAACGAGGTGAGGAAGGCGACTCTGGTGCCGGTCTCGGGCACCACGGGTATGGGGTCACGGGCGACCAGCGTCGCGTGCGCGTTCGAGACCACGTTCATGCAGCGGAAGAACTCGATCAGGCCGATCGAGACGAGCATGACGACGTCGAGCGCCGGCAGCCAGTCGTTCGCCACGTGGTCCCGCTCCGTCCAGTGCTCGGGCTGGAGCAGCCAGCCGAGCAGGACGAGGGAGAGCAGCGGGGCCGCGCCCAGCATCAGCGCGGCCCGGATCCGGTGCGGCTCCTGCGAGAGCAGCGAGCGGTACCCGACCTGGTACGGCCTGCTCGGGTCGGGCTGGGTGAGCGGCCCGGCGAGGCGGCTGTAATGCTCGTAGTCGTACCTCGGCAGGGTCCCCTTGATTCTGCGGAAGCCACCTGTCGCATGTGACGGCACCCATAGCCGGCTCGTCGGCGATGGACCGTCCTGCCGCGCGCCCGCCGGCGTCGACGTCATGAGTCATCCCCCCGCACGCGGTCGCCCGCGTGTTCCTTTTTCTCTCCGCCCGCCGGGGTCCCCCTCGACCTTCACGGACGCGTCAGTGGCAGGCCGCCGCCCCTTTTGTCATAGAACGGCGAGCTTCCGGTCGCATGACGCCCCCCTCGGCATCACTTCGCGAACGGGCCCCCCGGCCCTGTCCCCGGCCC
>NZ_WMBF01000255.1:0-8900 GCF_019400875.1 Streptomyces anatolicus
GTCATGGGGGGGTTCATGGGGGGTTGCTTCTCTTTCGTGTCGGCCAACAGGCGCTTGGCGGCACGCGTTACCTTCGCGCGGAATATGAGAGGGCGAATCGGCGGGGCGGGTTCACTCCGCGGAACGCGGTGCCGGCCGTGCCGGCCGTGCCGGCCGCATCGGACAGCCGAGTTGCGTGGGTTATGAGGAGGAACGCGGGCGGTTCGGTGCCCCCGCACACGGACTTGACCCCGTGCGGGAACCGGCCGCGCCCCCCGCCGCGTCCCCCACGGGGCCGGCGGATCACGGCACGGGCCACTTATTCGCGTACGCACACAAATTCCGCTCCTCGCAAACCGGCAACGGCATCGGAACCGGCGAGCGCGGATCGCGCGTGGATAACGATGGGGCCTGTGGGCTTCGCGATCTTTAACGTGCCTTGAGGGGCTTATATGCTGCTGATACGGTGCGATGACTTGACACTGAGCCTGGGGCTGAATAGCCCGCTTGGGGCGGGGCGTAGAGAGTCGCGAGTGTCACAAATGACGGAAATTAACCGAATCTTCTTGGGTGTGCGGGGAGCAGTTGCGTGAAGATCCAGGAGCGTATGGGGGCGGGCAACAGCCGTTCCGCCGCGCCGGCTCAGCCGACCGTCGGTGAGCGCCTTCCCGCGCCGCCTCGCGAGCGCAAACCGGCACTTGCCGCACTGGCCGTCCTGCTGATCCTGGTCGGCGCGCTCGGCGCCACGGTGCTCGTGCTGCAGGCCGGTGACCGCATCGAGGTCGTCAAGGTCACCAAGGAGATACCGGCGGGCGAGGCGCCCGTCGAGGGCGAGAACATCACCAGCGTGATGGTCGCCGAGGACAAGTCCATCAACTACGTCCCCTGGGCCCAGGTCGACGCCCTCTCCAGGCTCAAGGCCAAGAACACCATCCCCGGCGGCACGGTCGCCGTCGGCGAGATGTTCGGCGCCAAGGCCGGTCTGCCCGCGGGCAAGGCCTCCGTCGGCCTCTCCCTCAAGGAGGGCCAGTACCCCTCCGACCTGAAGCCCGGCGACACCGTCGCCGCCTACCCCGTGCTCTCCGGCACCTCGACCGGCAAGGGCTCCACCGGAAGCGGCTCCAGCGGCTCAAGCGGCTCCGGCAACTCCGGCAGCCCCCTGGTCGCCGCCGCCAAGGTGAGCACCATCACGGAGAAGAGCGACGCCACCGTGAGCACCGGCAACCAGAGCATCACCCTCCTCGTCCCGCGGGACGAGGTCGCGGCGCTGGCGAGCGCCGCCTCCGAGGGCAAGGTCGCCGTCGTCCGCGTCACCGACAACAGCAACTAGAGGCGAGCAGAAGAGACATGGCGCTCATCGCACTCGCCGCCGACAAGGGGTCGCCCGGCGTCACCACCGCCGCCGTCGCGCTGGCCGCCGTCTGGCCGCGCCGCGTCCTGGTGGCGGAGACCGACCCCGCGGGCGGTGACCTCGTCTACCGCAGCGCGGCCGCGCACGGCGGCCCGCTCAACCCCAACACCGGCATGCTCTCCATCGCGGCCACGGCCCGCCGCGGCCTCGTGCCCGACCAACTCTGGGACCACACGCAGCCGTTGAGCGGTGGCCTCGAAGTCCTCGTCGGGCTCGGCAACGCCGAGCAGGCCGCGGGCCTCGCCGGGCTCTGGCCGACCCTCGGGCGCGCCTTCTCCCAGCTCGCCGACTCACCGCACGCGCCCGCCGACGTCATAGCCGACTGCGGACGCGTCAGCGGCGACACCCCGGCCGTCGAACTCTTCCCGCAGGCCGCCCTCGTCCTGCTCGTCTCGCGCACCGAGCCCGAGGCGATCGCCCGCGTACGCGACCGGGCCGCGGCCCTCGCCACCAAGCTGCACGGCGGCGCGCGGGGCGCCGCCTCGCTCGCGACGCCGCTCATCGGCGTACTCCTGATCGCCGACCCCTCGACCTCGGGCAAGCTCGTCCACCAGGTCAACGACATGCTGATGGCCGCGCAGACCGGCGCCCGCGTCGTGGGCACCCTCGCCGACGACCCGGCGGGCGCCGATCAGTTGGCGGGACGCAAGCGCGGCCGCCTCGACAAGTCGCTGCTCATCCGCTCGGCCCGCAAGGTGACCGTCGACCTGTACCAGCAGTACGGCGCCGCCTGGACCAACCCCGTGGCGCAGCAGCGGCAGCAGCACGGAGCGGGCCGATGAGCACGCCCGTCGATCACCAGCTGGTGAAGCGGTTCCGGCAGGACGCCGGTGACCGCATCGCCGAGCAGCGCCGCCTCGACCAGGTCTCCGGCGTCACCCCGATGTCGGGCGAGGACGAGCGGCACTATGCCCGCGCCGTCATCGCGCAGATCCTGGAGGAGTACGCGCGCGCGGAGATCAACGCCGGGCGCACCCCCCTCGACGCGGAGACCGAGGAGCAGTACGCGGCCGCCGTGCACGCCGCGCTCTTCGGCGTCGGCCGGCTCCAGCCGCTGCTCGACGACCCCGAGGTCGAGAACATCGACATCAACGGCTGCGACCAGGTCTTCGTCGGATACGCCGACGGCCGCGAGACCAAGGCCGACCCGGTCGCCGAGACCGACGAGGAACTGGTCGAGCTGATCCAGGTCCTCGGTGCCTATTCGGGCCTGTCCTCACGCCCCTTCGACTCCGCGAACCCGCAGCTCGACCTGCGGCTGCCCGACGGTTCGCGGCTCTCGGCGGTCATGGACGTCACGCGCCGCCCCGCCCTCTCCATCCGCCGCGCCCGCATGGGCAAGGTCTTCATGTCGGACCTCGTCGGCAACGGCACGCTCACCCCGGAGATCGGCCACTTCCTGGCCTGCGCGGTCCGGGCCCGCAAGAACATCATGATCGCGGGCGCCACCAACGCCGGCAAGACCACGCTCCTTCGCGCCCTCGCCAACGAGATCCCGCCGCACGAGCGCCTGGTGACCGTCGAGCGTGCCCTGGAGCTGGGCCTCGACCAATTCGCCGACCTGCACCCGAACGTCGTCGCGTTCGAGGAGCGGCTGCCCAACTCCGAGGGCCAGGGCGAGATCTCGATGGCCGAGCTGGTGCGTCGCTCGCTGCGCATGAACCCCTCGCGCGTCATCGTCGGTGAGGTGCTGGGCGACGAGATCGTCACGATGCTCAACGCGATGTCGCAGGGCAACGACGGCTCGCTCTCCACGATCCACGCCAACAGCTCCAGCGAGGTCTTCAACCGTATTTCCACGTACGCGCTCCAGGCCGCCGAACGCCTCCCCATCGAGGCGAGCCAGATGCTGGTGGCGGGCGCGGTCAACTTCGTCGTCTTCATCCAGCGGCGCAACAACTATCAGACCGGCGGCAAGCTCCAGCGCATGGTGACCTCGATCCGCGAGGTCAACGGCGTCGACGGCCGCGTCCTGTCCAGCGAGGTCTTCGCGGAGGCCCCCGACGGTCGGGTCGTCGCGCACGCGCCGATAGCCTGCATGGACGATCTGGCCGCGTTCGGCTACCGCCCCGCCGGGCAATGGGGGTGAGCACGACATGAACGGATCCGGACCGCTGGCAGCGGGTTCCCTCGGCTCCATGGGCGGCCTCTTCTCGCTGCCCGTCCTGTACGCACTGGGCTGCGGCGTCGCCGCGGGCGGCGGCATCGCGCTCCTCGCCGTCGCGCTCCGCGGCCTGCCCGCCAAGCCCGCCCACGAGAAGCACAAGGCGAGCGAGCGCTGGAGCGAACTGCTCCGCTTCGCCGGGCGGCGCGGTTCGCTCGCCGCCGGTGTCGGCCTCGTCGTCCTCCTCCTCACCCGCTGGGCGGTGGCGGGCATCGCCGCCGGTGTCCTCGTCTTCTTCTGGGACAAGCTCTTCGGCGGCGCCGCCGAGGAACGCGCCCAGATGAAGCGCGTGGAGGCCCTTGCTGCCTGGACGGAATCGCTGCGCGACACGATCGCGGGCGCGGTCGGCCTCGAACAGGCCATCCCCGCCTCCGCCCGCGCGGCGGCCCCCGTGCTCCGCCCCCACCTGGACGCCCTGGTGGACCGGCTGCGCGCCCGCACCCCGCTCCCCGAGGCCCTGCAGATCCTCGCCGACGAGATCGACGACGCGTCGGCGGACATCATCGTCGCCGCGCTCATCCTCAACGCCAAGCTGCGCGGCCCCGGCCTGCGCCAGGTCCTCGGCGCGCTCGCCAAGTCGGCGCGCGAGGAGGTCGACATGCGCCAGCGCGTCATGGCGCAGCGCGCGTCGACCCGCCGCTCGGTGCAGATCGTGGTGGCGGTCTCGGTCGCCTTCGTCCTCGGCCTCTCCATCTTCAACCGCGAGTTCGTCGAGCCCTACGGCACGCCCGTCGGCCAGCTCGTGCTCGCCATGGTCTGCGCCCTGTTCGCGCTGGGCTTCTGGTGGCTGCGGAAGCTGTCGACGGTGGAGACGCCGGACCGCTTCCTGGTCAGGGACGAGCCGGGCGTGCAGTTCGTCCGTCCCCGCGGCCCGGCCGCCACCGCCGACCAGCCCCAGCAGCCGTCGTCGCAGGGCCTGCCGGGGTACTCCAACTCTCCCGAGGGGGTACGTCGATGAGCCTGACGATGCCGATAGTGATCGGCGCGGTGCTCGGCCTCGGCGTCTTCGCCCTCGTACGCGCCCTCATACCCTCCAAGCAGAGCGCGGTCGCCCAGGTCGCCCGCATCGACGCGCTGCGGGCGCGCGGCGCGGCGTACGAGTCGCACCGGGCCACCTCGGACACGGAGAAGCCCGGCCGCATCGGCTCGATGCGCACCCGCGTCGGCGCGCGCGTCGCGGAGTTCTACCTCCAGCAGGGCTGGGAACTGCGCTCGCTCCGGGCAGACCTCGCGGTCCTCGACCGCAGCTGGGAGAAGTTCCTGGCGACGAAGGTGCTGCTGGCCGCGGCCGGTGTCTTCTTCGGCCCGTTCCTCTTCGCCATCATCTTCACGCTCGGCATCGGCCGCAGCCCGGTCATCCCGGTCTGGCTCGCGCTGATGTTCGGCGTGCTCTTCTTCTTCCTGCCCGACCTCGAAGTGCGCAGGGACGCGGCGGACAAGCGGCGCGATCTGCGCCGCGTCATCGGCGCCTATCTGGACCTGGTGTCGATGAGCCTCGCGGGCGGCCGCGGTCTGCCCGAGGCGCTCATGGCGGCGGCGGAAGTCTCCGACGGATGGGCGACGCAGCGCATCAGGACCGCGCTGGCCGACGCCCGCATCACCGGCGTCAGCCAGTGGCAGGCCCTCGGCGCGCTCGGCGAGGAACTGGGCGTCGAGGAGCTGAAGGACCTGTCGGCGTCGCTGGCGCTGGTGGCGGACGACGGCGCGAAGGTGCGCGAGTCGCTCGCCTCCCGCGCGGAGACGATGCGGCACCGCGAGATGGCCGAGATCGAGGGCAGCGCGGGCGAGAAGTCCCAGTCGATGCTGGTGGCCCAGCTGCTGCTGTGCGCGGGCTTCCTGGTCTTCCTCATCTTCCCGGCGGCGATGCGGGTGTTCCAGGTCTAGCCGCCCTCGACGGTGCCGGCGACAACGGGGCCCGGCACATCCTCCCCCCACCACTCCTGAGAGGACACACACCATGAACGGACCGAACGAAGCGAACGGCCTTGACGGACTGAACGCACCCAGCGGTCTTGGCGGCCTGAACGGGCGGAACTTCCGCACCGGCAACCCCGGCCTCGACTTCGTCATCACCTTCCTCCAGGGCCGCGTGCAGCGCGTCCGCTCCGGCGAGCTGGACCGCGGCGCGTCCGCGGTCGAGTGGGTCATCATCTCGGCGGTCGTCGTGGCGATCGTGGGCGCGGTGGCCGCGGTCATCAACGAGGCGCTGGACAAGGGCGCCGACAAGGTCGGCAAGTGCATCGAGGGCGCGGACGCCGACAGCACCTGCTGAGGTGGCGGCGCACCGGGGGAACTGAACGGGGACAGGAGCGGACACGCATGCGCGAGCGTGCAGGACGATGGGTACGCCGCAGGGTGGAGGCCGCCTCCGCCCGCGGCGAATCCGGCATGACCGCGATCGAGTTCGTGCTGCTCACCCCGGTGCTCTTCTTCATGATCTTCGCGACGGTCCAGTTCGCGCTGTACTTCTTCGCGGATCACGTCGCCCAGGCGGCAGCCCAGGCGGGCGCGCGCAAGGCCCGTGCAACGGCGGACGAGAACGCGGGCGGCTGGCGCGGCGAGGCACGTGACGTGGCCGACGCGTACATCCGCCAGCTCGGCCCGCAGCTGGTGATCGACCCGAAGGTGCGGACGGTCCAGCCGGACCCGGGCACCGTCGGTGTGGAGATCACGGCGAAGGTGCCGATGGTCTTCCCCGGCCTCGACTTCACCGTGCACGCGCGGTCCGCGGGACCGGTGGAGCGGTTCGTGGAGGACAACGGCTGATGCGTGACATGGAAGTTGGGGCGGTGGCGGGAGGCCGCCCGTGCGCGGGGCTCCGGGCGCGTGGGGACGACCGGGGGCTGTCGACCATCGAGGTCGTGATCCTCGCGCCCGTGATGATCCTGTTCATCCTCGTCCTTGTCGCCTTCGGGCAGCTCGTCGACGGCCGGGGTGCCATCGACGGCGCGGCGCGCGACGCGGCACGCGCGGGCTCGATCCAGAAGGAGCACGGCACGGCGCTCGCGGAGGCGCGCAGGGCCGCGCGTGCGGACCTCGCGGACGTCTGCTCGGGGCCGGTCAGCGTCGTACAGAAGAGCGCCGGCTTCGACCCCGATGTCGACCCCTTCTTCACGGTGGAGGTCAGCTGCGAGGTACGGGGGCTCGCCATGATCGGCGTCGATGTGCCGACCACCCTGAAGGCCAGCTTCAGCTCCCCGCTCGACCCGTACCGGAGGTCGGCGTGACGACGAGGCCCACTGCCGTACGCGCCTGGGCCGCCGCCCGCCGCGAAGCGCTGGACGACCGCGGCTCGGGCGCGGGCGCGGTCATCATCTTCGCGCTCGTCTTCCTCTCCCTCGCCGCGTTCGTGATCGACGGCGGGCTCTCCATCTCCAAGCGGGAGCGCGCCGCGGACATCGCGGAGCAGGCCGCGCGTTACGCCGCGCAGGACCTCGACATGGAGGGCATCTACGAGGGAGCCAAGGGCGCCCCCATCAACTTCGAGAACTGCGGCGCCCGCGTCCAGGCCTTCGTCAGGGAGGCGGGTCTGACCGGCGCGGACGCGGCGGCGACGCACTGCGTGACGGCGAACGAGCAGCAGGTCGAGGTGGAGGTCCGGATGACCTACAGCCCCGTCTTCACCGGGATGTTCTACGGCGGGGACGTCACGGTGACGGGACGCGCGGTCGCGGAGAACGAGGTGGGCTGAGGCCGGGCGCAGGCGGCTACTTCCCGTCGCCCTTGCCGCCACCACCCTTACCGCCCTTGCCGCCCTTCCCCTCGTTCGCCTTCACCGCGTCATTGACCTGCTTGGCCAAGTCGTCGTCCAGCTTCTTGAACTCGCGCACCACCGCGTCCGACAACTCCGCGAGCTGGTCCAGTTGCTGGCCGATGTCCTCGCGGCCGTCCTCCCAGTTGGACTCGAAGTCGTCCAGGGAGTCGTACACACCGCCGTCGCCGATGTCGTCGCGGTAGGACTCGAAGATCTTCTTGGTGCGGTTCATACGGTCCTTGATGGAGCGCAGCCGCCGGCCGTAATCCTCCAGATCGGTGATCGGAACCGCGAGGTCGCTCTTCCCCTTGCCCATGGTCATCTCCCCCTTCGAACGACACGGACGACGCTACCGTGTCATGAATCGGGCCTTTGGTACGGCCGGTTGCCAAACGGGCGGCCACCCCGCCCACGCCCCTGTCTGACCTCCGGCACCTTCCGTACCATCGCCTCAGTACGCTCTTGCTACCACCATTCAATCCGCCCCCCTCTACGCCCTCCCACAGGACACCAGGACACCCGCCATGGCGCGCACCACCTCACGCTCGACGAGCCCGCCTGACCCGATGTCGCCGCGGAACCGGACGCCGCAGCCCCTGCCGCGGCGCCGGCGTTCCGTCGGAGACTTCGTCAAGGCCTTCCTCGCCTTTGTCGCGCTCGCCGTGCTCCTGGTCGGCGTGCCGGCGGCCCTCGTGGTGTTCGTGGGGTGGCCGCTGCCGGGTGGGTCGCCCTCGCTGAGCTGGCTCCAGCAGGAGATCACCGTCAGTACGTTCATCAACGTACTGACCGTCGTCGTCTGGTTCGCCTGGGCGCAGTTCACCGCCTGCGTACTGGTCGAGATAAAGGCCGCGCTCTCCGGAGTCGGCATCCCGAGCCGGGTGCCGGGCGCCGGTGGCAGCCAGCTGCTCGCGCGGCAACTGGTCGCCGCGCTGCTCCTGGTCGGCGCCACCGCCGCCAGCTTCGCGCCAGGGCTCTCGCAGTTCGGGCAGTCGTTGGAGGGCAACCAGAAGCCCGCGTCCGCGAGCGCCCAGCAGACCCCGGGCGGTCTCTTCGGGCAGGAGCGGCAGACCGCCGCGTCCGCCGCCGACGCGCTCGCCGCGCAGGCCGAACAGGCCGCCGCGCACGCGGGCGGTGGCGCCGCCGCCAAGGACGGGGACACGAAGTACTACCGGATCCAGCCCCCCGAGGGACGCCACCACGACTCCCTGTGGGAGATAGCCGAGCGGCACCTCGGCGACGGCCGCCGGTACAAGGAGATCTACCAGCTCAACAAGGACCGTGAGCAGCCCGACGGGTCCAAGCTCTCCGAAGCCAGCCTCATCCGGCCCGGCTGGATCATGGAGATGCCCGCGGACGCACACGGCGGCGAGCTGGTCGAGATGCCCGACGAGGCGCCCAAGGTCTCCGAGGACGTCAAGGAGCAGATCTCCGACTACTCCAAGACCGGCGACCAGCGACAGGGCGGCGGTCAGCAGGGCAGCGGCGACCAGGAGGGCGGCGGCGACCGGCAGGGCAGTGGCGACCGGCAGGGCAGTGGCGGGCAGCACGGCGGCAGCTCCGTCGACCGCGACACCGCGCACATCGTCCTGCCC
>NZ_WMBF01000256.1:0-8896 GCF_019400875.1 Streptomyces anatolicus
GCTCCTCACCGCGACGGCCGCCTGCACGACCTCGTCGGACCGCTCCGAGGACCCGGCGCGCCCCGGCGCGACCGGCGTCGACGACCACCTGTTCCCCACACTCGGCAACGGCGGCTACGACGTCGCCCACTACTCCCTGACCCTGGACTACGCCCCAGACGACAACGCCCTGACCGGCACCGCCGTGATCACCGCGCGGGCCACCCAGAACCTCTCCCGCTTCAGCCTGGACCTCGCGGGTCTGCGCGTGCGCCACGCCGCCGTCGACGGCTCCGAGGCGCGCGTCAGCAGACGGAAGAACAAGCTGACGCTCACTCCCGCGCGGCCCGTCGGCAAGGGGAAGACCTTCAAGACGACCGTCCGGTACGGCGGGACGCCCCGGATGCTCACGGCGAGCGACGACGGCGACGAGGGGTGGATCGAGACGGACGACGGCGTGGCGGCGCTCGGCGAGCCCACCGGCTCCATGACCTGGTTCCCCGGCAACCACCACCCGTCCGACAAGGCGACGTACGACATCGACGTCACCGTGCCCTCCGACTACACCGCGGTCAGCAACGGAAAGCTGCGCGAGACGCGGCAGCGCGGCAAGCGCACCACCTTCCGCTGGCACAACCCCGAGCCCATGGTGAGCTACGTGGCCACCGTCGTCACCGGCGTCTTCGACATCTCCACCAGCACGACGGACGACGGCCTGCCCCTCTACACGGCCGTCGACCCCGACGAGGCGGACGGGCCCGTCGATGTGCCCGAGATGGTGCCCGAGGTCATCGAGTGGGCCACAGACCGCTTCGGCCCCTACCCCTTCTCCTCGGCCGGCGCCGTCGTCGACCACCTCCCCGACCTCGGCTACGCCCTGGAGACGCAGACCAAGCCGTACTTCCAGGAGGCGCCCGACGCGCGCCTGGTCGTCCACGAACTGGCCCACCAGTGGTTCGGCAACTCCGTCACGCCCCGCGCCTGGCAGGACATGTGGCTGAACGAGGGCTTCGCGACCTACGCCGAGTGGCTGTGGGACGAGGAGCACGGACACCGCACCGCGCAGGAGACGTTCGACTCCTTCTACGACGGCACGCACGAGGAGAGCAAGGGCATCTGGGACTTCCCGGCCGCCGACCCGCCGACCGCCACCCGGGTCTCCGACGCACCCGTGTACGGGCGTGGCGCCATGACGCTGCACCAGCTGCGCAAGACCGTGGGCGACCGGACCTTCTTCGCCGTCCTGCGCGCCTGGACGCGCGAGCACCGGCACGGCAACGCCGACACCGAGCAGTTCATCGCGCTGTGCGAGAAGAAGTCGGGGCGGGACCTCTCGGACCTCTTCGAGACCTGGCTCTTCTCGGCGGAGAAGCCGGACGCCGACTGAGACCGTGCCGCGAGCCCCCTCGCGCAGCCCTAGCGCTGATAGCGCGCCAGGACCAGATTGCCGTCCTTCACCAGGCGTTCGCGCAGCTCGTCCAGGCCGATCGCCCCGCTGTAGTACTCCTGGAACGCCGGGGTGGCGACCTTGTCCTTCCACTCCGGATAGCCCCGCACCGACTGGGCGGGCGCCGAGCGCAGGTCCTTCGCGAGGGCCGTGCCCGCCGCCCAGTCATGCTTCTCGGTGCGCAGCGCCGGGTCCTTCAGCGCCTCCTCGCCGGTCGGCAGCATCCAGTCGCCGCGCGCCAGCTTCACCATGTTCTCCGGCTGGAGGAAGAAGTCGATGAACTGGGCCGCCTCCTTCTTGTGCGGACTGTCCTGCGCGACGGACAGCGTCTGCGGACTGACGCCCTGCGCGAGCCCCTCGGCCCCGGCGGGCGCGGGAAGCACCTGCCAGTCGAAGCCCTTGGGGGCCTGCTGGACGATCTGCTGGCGGTAGGAGAAGCCGAGCGGGACCATCGCGTACTTCCCGCCGAAGAAGCCGGGCAGGGTGTCGGAGCCGCCCATCCCGAGAGTCGTACCGCTGGCGCTCTTGTCGTTGTTGACCTGGTCGTGGACCGTACGGGGCATGATCTCGTCGGCGTCGCCGAAGCGGACGTCGACCTTGCCGTCCTTGCCGCGGTGGAACATCTGTCCGCCGGCCGACAGGGAGAGGTTCAGCGTCGCGGAGACCGGCTCCTTCAGCGGCCAGGCGACGCCGTACTTCCCGTCCTCGCCGTCGCCGAGTTCCTTGGTGACGGCCCTGAACTCCTCCCAGCTCCACGGCTTGCCGGGCGTCGGGATCCGTACGCCCGACTTCTTCAGCCACTTCGTGTTGGCGATCAGGACGCGCGGCTCCTGGAGGAACGGCACGCCGTAGACCTTGCCGCCGAACGTCGTCGTCTCCCAGCTGCGCTCGGGGATGTCGGCCTTCAGACGCCCGGGGAGCAGTCCGCCGAGATCCGCGAGATAGCCGCCGTACGCGAAGTCGGCGAGGTCGTCGGAGGCGTCGTGGATGATGTCCGGCGCCTCGCCGCCCTCGAAGGAGGTGAGCAGCTGGTCGTGGACGCTGTCCCAACTGCCCTGGACGTACTCGACCTCGACGTCGGGGTGGGTGGCGTTCCACTCCTCGACGAGGGCCTTGTTGGCGTCGACGGACTCCTTCTGCCAGGCCAGGGACTGGAACTGGAGTGTGATCTTCCCGTCGTCGTCCTCGGAGCCGCCGCCGCATCCGGTGAGCAGGAGGGCGAGCGCGGTGGCCGCGGCGGTCAGCAGCCGTGGTGCGGTACGCATCAGGCCTTCACCGCCCCCGCCAGCATGCCGCCCGTGATCCGCCGCTGGATGAGCGCGAAGATGACCAGCGAGGGGATGGTCGCGAGGAACGCCGCCGCGGCGAGCGGCCCGAGGTCCGCGACGCCCTCGGAGCCGATGAAGCGGTTGAGGATGACCGGCAACGTCTGCTTCTCCGGGGTCTTGAGCAGGACGAGCGCGAAGAAGAACTCGTTCCACGCGGTGATGAAGGCGAACATCGCCGTGGCCACGACGCCGGGTGCGAGCAGCGGCGCGACGACCGAGACGAACGTGCGCACCTTGCTCGCGCCGTCCACCGCCGCCGCCTCCTCCAGCTCGGCCGGGACCGCGCGGACGTACCCGACGAGCATCCACAGCGCGAAGGGCAGCGACCACACCACGTAGACCAGGATCAGACCGGGCAGCGAATTGATCAGGTGGAGGTTCTTCAAGATCAAAAAGAGCGGGATGATGATCAGGACGAACGGGAACGCCTGGCTGACCACCACCCAGCCGGTGGCCGCCTTCGCCAGGCGTGTGCGGTGCCTGGCCATGACGTAGGCCATCGGGGTGGCGATGACGACCGCGATCAGAGCCGCGCTGAGCGCCGCGATCAGGGAGTTGCCGGCGGCCCGCAGGAGGGGCTGCTCGTCGAAGGCCTGCCGGAAGTTCTCCAGCGTCGGGTCCTCGGGGATCCAGGTGGGGTGCAGGCTGCCCAGCTCCCGCGCGGGCTTGAAGGCAGTGGAGATCAGCCAGAGGAACGGGAAGGCGAGGAAGACGAGGTAGGCGGCGAGCGCCACGTACTGCGCAGCGCGCGTGGACTTCTTCGTACGCATCATGCCTCGTCGTCCCCCTTCAGGCGGCCCACGAGGTAGAGGGCGAGGAGCACGGAGATCACGGCGACCATCACGCAGCCCATGGCGGCGGCGTAGCCGAACTGGCCGTAGCGGAAGGCTTCTTCGTAGGCGAAGAGCATGGGCAGGCGGGTGCGGCCGCCGGGGCCGCCCTGGGTGAGGACGTAGACCAGGGCGAAGGAGTTGAAGTTCCAGATGAAGTTGAGCGCCGTGATGGCGAGGGCGACCGGCTTGATGGCGGGCCAGGTCACGGTCCGAAAGCGCCGCCAGGCGCCCGCGCCGTCCATCGCGGCCGCCTCGTGCAGCTCGCGCGGGGTGTTCTGCAATCCGGCGAGCAGGGCGACGGTGGTCTGCGGCATGCCCGCCCAGACGCCGACGACGATGACGGCGAAGAGCGCGGTGGCGGTGCCGGTCAGCCAGTCCTTGCCCTCGCCGAGGCCGAACGTGGAGAGCGTTTCGTTGAGCACGCCCGCGTCCGGGTGGTAGACGAGGCGCCACATGATGCCGACGACCACCTCGGGCATCGCCCAGGGGATGATCGCCAACGCCCGCGCCAGCCAGCGGAAGCGCAGGTTCTGGTTGAGCAGCAGGGCGAGGCCGAGCGCGAGCAGGAACTGCGGCACGGTGACGCCGAACGCCCACAGCAGGCCGATCCGGAACGAGTCCCAGAAGAGCGTGTCGTGCAGCAGGTCCTGGAAGTTGAGGGCGCCGATCCACTGGGTGGGCGCGGTGCGGCCCGACTGGGAGTCGGTGAAGGCCAGCGCGATGCCGTAGAGGAGGGGGCCGACGCTGAGGACGAGGATCGGGATCAGCGCGGGCAGCACGAGGAACCACGCGCCGTGGTCCGATGGTCTCTTCCCCGGCGCGCCTCGCGCTGACCGCTTCGTCGCGGTCGCCAATGTCACGGATCGGCTCCTTCGGGCGGCTCGTACGGGACCGGCCGCCCTGGCGGCCCCCGTCATCGTGCTGATGTGATCTTGATACGTCAAGCAGCTGCGCAGCCCGCTCACACCTGTTGGCCTGTGCGAATGCGAGACTGTCGGGCGGACGGGGCGACGGGTGCGGGAGGCACGGGATGGACGAGGCACGGGCGCGGCGCGTACTGGACATGGCGGAACTGGCGGTTCCGGTGGGCGGGGCCCAGCTGCTCGCCCTCGGCGAGAACGCGGTGTTCGGGATCGGCGACCTCGTCGTCAAGGTCGGCCGCTCCGCCCCCGGACTCCTTGAGCGGGCCCGCCGCGAGCTGGGTGTCGCGCGCTGGCTGGAGCAGGCGGACGTCCCCGCCGCACGGCCCGCGCGGGACGAGCCCCTGGTCGTCGAAGGGCACGCGGTGACGCTCTGGCACCGGCTCCCGGACGCTGTGCGCCCCGCCGAGCCGCGCGACCTCGCCGAGCTGCTGCGTCTGGTGCACGCGCTTGCGCCCCCTTCCCTCGAACTGCCGCGCCGTGAACTGCTCGGCGGTGTCAGGCGCTGGCTGCGGCTCGCGGGCGACGCCATCGATCCGGCGGACGCCGACTTCCTGCGCGGGCGCAGGGACGACTTCGCCGCCGCTGCCGCCGCGCTGACCCCGCACCTGCCGCGCGGCCCGATCCACGGCGACGCGCTGCCGCGCAACGTCCTGGTGGGCCCGGACGGCCCGGTCCTCGTGGACCTGGAGACCTTCTCCTTCGACCTGCGGGAGCACGACCTGGTCGTCATGGCGCTCTCCCGCGATCGGTACGGACTCTCGCCCGAGGCGTACGACGGGTTCGTGGACGCCTACGGGTGGGACGTGCGGGAGTGGGAGGGCTGCGCGGTCCTGCGGGGCGCCAGGGAGACGGCCAGCTGCGCGTGGGTCGCCCAGCACGCACCGGCCAACCCCAAGGCGCTGGCGGAGTTCCGGCGCAGGGTGGCCTCCCTGCGGGACGGGGACGCCGAGGTGCGCTGGTACCCCTTCTGACTCAGCTCGCCGTGGGCGCGTGCCCGGGCCGGGGCTCGGGCACGGGCGTGGGCGTGGGTTCTTTGAGTGGCCACACTCCGTCCACCACCGCGTCCTCGTTCCCCTTCTTCCTGAGGAAGTCCTGGAAGTCCGCCGCCCACTGCGCATACCACTCGATCTGGTGGCGGTGCAGGGCCGCCGGGCCGAGGGAGGCGACCTTGGGGTGGCGGTCGGCTATCGCGCAGGCGAGGCGGGCCGCGGCCTGGGCGTCGGCCGCGGCGTCGTGGGCGGACTCCAGGACCACGCCGTACTCCGTG
Source organism: Streptomyces anatolicus (assembly GCF_019400875.1). Taxonomy (NCBI): domain Bacteria; kingdom Bacillati; phylum Actinomycetota; class Actinomycetes; order Kitasatosporales; family Streptomycetaceae; genus Streptomyces; species Streptomyces anatolicus. The sequence goes on from NZ_WMBF01000256.1 coordinate 5,778, forward strand.
CAGACCGCCTCCAGATTCCGCTTGCCCCTGCGGTAGCGGTCCACGGAGCGGTCGATCGTGTACGGATCGATGACCGGGCCCGGCTCCGCGCCGCCGAGCCGCTCACGCAGGGACGCCAGGCCGTGCCGCCGCAGCTCGGCGGAGAGCAGGCTCAAATCGAAGACCGCGTTGTACGCGACGACCGGGACGCCCGACTGCCAGTACGAGACGAGGACGTCGGCGAGCGCGTCCGCCACGTCGGCGGCGGGCCTGCCCTCGGCGGCCGCCCGCTCGTTCGTCACGCCGTGCACGGCCACCGCCTCGGCCGGGATCGGGACCCCCGGATCCGCGAGCCAGGTGCGGTGGCCCAGCGTCTCTCCGGCCTTGACCTCGATCACCGCGCCGGTGACGATGCGCGCTTCGGCCGGGTCCGTCCCCGTCGTCTCCAGGTCGAAACCGATCAGCAGCTCCTGGTGCCAGCCCATGGCCGCCCCCTCCTTCGTCGTGCTTTCCCCCAGTGACCACCACGATCGCATGCGCCACTGACAATCCGAGGCTCGCATTCCGCTTACCCGGACGGAGGCCGGTCACGACACCGGTCGGGAGTCCGCCCACGCCAGCTCGAACTCCTCGCGATATGTGGAGAAAAGCCCACCCTCACCCTGATCGTCCGATTTCACCACACGCCCGCCGCCGCGCAGCACGAGCACCGGCGCCTCCATCCCGCGCGTCCTGCGCAGATACGACTGGACGACGGCGATGCCGTCCGCGCCGTCCCCGTCGACCAGGTACGCGGTGAAGCGGGGCGTCTCGTCGAAGACCTGGATCTCGAAGGCCCCCGGATCGCGCAGCCGGGCCCGGACCCTGCGCGTGTGCAGGATGTTCATCTCGACGGAACGGCTCAACTCACCCTTCTTGATGCCCAGTTCCCGCTCCCTGCGCTTGACCGCGCTGCTCGCCGGGTTGAGGAAGAGCAGCCGCACCCGGCAGCCGGACTCCGCGAGCCGCACCAGACGCCGCCCGGAGAAGTTCTGCACAAGGAGGTTGAGGCCGATGCCGATCGCGTCGAGGCGGCGGGCCCCGCCGAAGATGTCCTCCGCGGGGAACTGCCGCAGCAGGCGTACCCGGTCCGAGTGCACCGCCACCACGTCCGCGTACCGGTCGCCGACCAGGTCCTCGACGGCGTCGACGGGAAGGCGGCGGGCGGAGGGCGTGTCGGTGCCCGCGCCGAGGATGTCCAGAAGCCTGGCCGAAGCGCGCTCAGCCTGAGCGAGGACCGCCTCCGAGAGGGCGCGGTTGCGCGAGACGACGTTGCGCGTGACCTCCAGCTCGTCCAGGGCCAGCTCGACGTCGCGCCGGTCGTCCAGGTACGGCTCGAAGCACGGCCAGTGCTGCACCATCAGCTCGCGCAGCTGGGGCAGGGTGAGGAAGCTGAGGACGTTGTCGTCGGCGGGGTCGAGCAAGTAACCCTTGCGGCGGCTCACTTCGCGTACGGCGACCGCCCGCTGCACCCACTCCTGCCCCGCGGGACCGGCCGCGGCGACCACCCAGTCGTCGGCGTGGACGGGTTCGTAGACGGGACGCAGAACAGCGGCCACGACCGCGCGCAGCCGCTGCTCCACCAGATTCAGCCAGATGTAGGCGCGCCCGGCACGCTGGGCGCGCGTACGGACCTCGCGCCAGGCGTCGGGGCCCCAGTCCAGTTCCGGTCCGATCTGGGATCCCGTCTCCATCGGCCGTGCCAGGGAAACCGCTCCGGCGGGTACGTCCGCGGAGCCCCCCTCGTGACCCTCGTCACCAGGGGGCAGCTCCCGCCCACCCGAGCTCACCCGCGCACCGCCTTCCGATCCCCCTGGCCACTCCCCCGGTCAACGATCAAGGAAGGGTACTCCGGGAGCGGCGGGCGGTGCAGCCCGATGCACAGGGTGCTTTCTCAACCACCCATCGGAGGCCGTCCGTTCTGGTCCGCCAGATCCTGCGGAGTGAGCGGGCTCATAGCGGTGACGTCGCGCGGGGCCAGCGAGAAGCCCTGCCAGTGGACCGGCATCGGCTGCTGGTCCTCGTCACGGGCGATGTGGTGGAAGCCGATGTTGACCCAGGTGATGGGGTGCGTGAGGCCCTGGCCGTTCACCCACTTGTCGACACTGCCCTGAGCGCCACCCGGGCAGCCGATGTTGTTGCTCGCGTACTGCTCGCACTTCTTGTACTCGGTGAAGTACACGTCGTGCTTGGTGAAGGGCCGTCCGGCGTGCTTGGTGCTGGCCCCGGGCACGAACTCGTACGAACGGGGGTGGCCGTCCTTGTTCTTGCCGGCCCCGCTGACCACACGCCACCAGCGCATGTCCTTGCGGTCACCGGCGAGTTCCTTGGTGACCTTGGTGCGGGTGGTCTTCGTGGTGGGGCTGCCCTGGCCGCCGGGCGCGGCGGTGACCTTGGAGTCGTACCGTTCGACCTTGGCCTTCGGGGAGCCGTCGAGGCCGAAGTTGAGCCGCCAGAAGACGTTGTGGGCGTGGCTCTCGGCCTTGGCCTGGTCACCCTTGCCGATGGGCCAGCCGCGGCCGTCGCCGCCGTCGTAGTCGTACGGCGAGAGACTGCCGGTCGCGCCCACGTTCGAGGTGATGGTGCCGTCCGACGAGAAGCGCCACTCGGTGATGTACTCGTACCAGGAGGCCTTGTTCACGGTGTAGACGAGCAGGTCCTTGCCCTGGCCGGCGTAGACCTTGCCGTTGCCGCCGGTGCTCATGTCGTCGTTGAGGCGGTACGCGTGCCCACGCGCGCGCGTGGTGGTGCACAGGCCCTGCACATTGCCCCGGTCGGGGACCTTGACGGTCTTGATGGTGCCGCCGGGGCACTCGCCGGGCTGGAGGTTCTGCAGCGCCTGGCCGAAGTCGGTGCCGGTGACGTCGTCGTACTCGGCCTTGCCGTCGTCGTAGGGGACGTGCACCTGGGCGAGCCGGGCGCTGGTGAGGACGGGTATCGGCTTCGCCTCGCCCTTGGGCTGGTAGCTGATCTTGTCGAGTATCAGGCCCGAGAGCGTGTTGTAGTGCCAGCACATGCGCCAGGTCGTGCCGCCGTCGACGGTCTGCTCGATCTTGTAGGCGTCGCTGCAGTCGGCCGCGGGGGCGGGTGCGCTCGGCGCC
>NZ_WMBF01000257.1:0-8884 GCF_019400875.1 Streptomyces anatolicus
ATGTGACGACCCAGGACACATGGAGCACTCAGTGGCGCCGCGCCGAGATCCCCGCCGCGGCAGGCTACGGAAACGCACGATCGGTGGCCGCGGTGCAATCCGTACTCACCTCCGCGGGCCGGGCCCCCGGAGCACGGCTCCTTTCCGAAACCACCTGCCGCGCGGTGTTCGACGAACAGTCCCACGGCGTCGACCTCGTACTCGGCATCCCCTTGCGCTTCGGCATGGGCTACGCCCTCGGCGCGGCCGACGCCCCGGTCGGAACGGACAGCGCCCACACCTGCTACTGGGGCGGCAGGGGTGGATCTCTGATCGTCAACGACCGGGACGCGCGCATGACCCTCGCCTACGTGATGAATCAGATGACCCATCTCGGCCTCGCCGACCCACGCCCGCAGAGACTTCTCCGTGCCGCCCGCACGGCACTGACCCGCTGACCCTCAGGAACTGGTGAGGACCACCAGTCGCTGCGTCGCCCGCGTCATCGCCACGTAACGGTCGACCGCCCCTTCGACGCCTTCCCCGAACGCCTCCGGGTCGACGAGGACGACCAGGTCGAATTCGAGTCCCTTCGACAGCTCCGGGGTCAGCGACCTGACGCGGGGCGTCGAGCGGAACGCCGCGTCGCCGATGACGCAGGCGATCCCCTCGGGGTGCTCGGCGAGCCAGTCGTCGAGGATGGCCCCCAGGTCCGCGGCGGACCCGTGCACGACGGGAACGCCGCTGCTGCGGACGGAAGTCGGCACATTCGCGTCCGGGATCGCCGCCCGGATGACCGGCTCGGCCTCCGCCATGACCTCCTCCGGCGTGCGGTAGTTGACGCTCAGGGACGTCATGTCGATCTGGTCGAGCCCGATCCGCTCAAGACGCTCCCGCCACGGCTCCGTGAACCCGTGCCTGGCCTGCGCGCGGTCACCGACGATGGTGAAGCTGCGGGAGGGGCAGCGCAGCAGCAGCATCTGCCATTCGGCGTCGGTCAGTTCCTGCGCCTCGTCCACGATGACGTGTGCGAACGGGCCCGCGAGCAGGTCCGGTTCGGCGGCGGGCAGCGCGCTCTCGTCGATCAGACTGTCCTGGAGGTCCCGCCCGTGCAGCATCCCCAGCGCGCCCTCGCTCTCGTCGAGTTCGACGTTCTGCAGCAGGCTGTCCATGACGTCGGCCCTGCGCGCCCGCTCGGCGGCGACGGACGCCTCGTGCCGGCGCTTGCGCACGGAGGCCTCCGGGTCGCCGAGCCGCTGCCGTGCCGCGTCCAGGAGCGGCAGGTCGGACACGGTCCAGGCCTGGGGGTCCGCGCGCTGCAACCTGCGTACGTCGTCCGCGCTCAGCCAGGGGGCGCACTTGCGCAGGTAGGCCGGCACCGTCCACAGGTCTCCGACGAGGTCGCTCGCCTCCAGCATCGGCCAGGCGCGGTTGAGGGTGCCGATCAGCTCCCGGTCCTGGAGCAGCGACCTCCGCAGCAGGTGGGGCGGGGCGTCGCTGTCGTCCTTCTCCATCAGGATCGTGAGCAGCTCCTCCCGGATCTGCTCGCGCGCCTCGTTGTGCGGAGTGCCCGGCTCCACCGCGTCGAACGCCGCCGCCCAGTCGTCGGCGCTCAGCCAGATGTCGGACCAGTGGCTGGAGACCGTCATCCCCTTGGTGGGCGGCTCCTCGTAGATGCCGACGGCGGGCTCGATCGCCCCCACCATCCGGGCGGACGCCTTGAGACGGGCCACCTCGGGGTCGGCCTCCGTCACCGCCCCCGCCCCCTCGGTGACGAGGTCGCGCAGTACGCAGGTCTGTACGCCTTCCTCGCCGAGGCTGGGCAGGACGTCGGCCACGTACGCCAGGTAGGGCCGGCTCGGGCCGACGAAGAGCACGCCGCCGCGACGGTGGCCGAGGCGGGGGTCGGAGTAGAGGAGGTGGGCGGCGCGGTGCAGGGCGACGACGGTCTTGCCCGTGCCCGGGCCGCCGTCGACGACGAGGGCGCCGCGCGAGCCCGCCCGGATGATGGCGTCCTGGTCGGCCTGGATGGTGGCGAGGACATCGCGCATCCGGTCCGAGCGGGTGCCGCCCAGGCTGGCGACGAACGCGGACTGGTCGTCGAGCGCGGCGTGCCCTTCGAGGCCGTCGGCGGTGAACACCTCGTCCCAGTAGTCGCTGACGCGGCCCTCGGTCCAGCGGTATCTGCGGCGGCTCGCCAGGCCCATGGGGTGGGCGTGGGTCGCCGCGAAGAACGGCTCGGCCGCGGGGGAACGCCAGTCGATCAGCAGTCGGCGGCCGGTGCTGTCGGTGAGGCCGAGGCGTCCGACGTATACGGGCTCGGTGCCGTCCGCGGGGACGATGCGCCCCAGACACAGGTCGAGGCCGAAGCGGCGCAGGGTGCGCAGCCGCCCGGTCAGCCGGTGGATCTCCGCGTCCCGGTCCATGGCCTCGCGGCCGACGCCGCCGGGTGCTCTGCGCGCGGCGGCGAGGCGGTCGGAGAGTTCGGCGATCGACTCCTCGAGGCACTGCGCGATGGCCGCGAAGTGCCGCTCGTCACCGGCGATCAGCGCCGGTCCGGCCTTGGCGGAGAGGGCGTCGGGAAGGTCGAACGCGCTGAGGGTCACAGGGCTCGCGGGGTTCAGGGGGTTCACGGGGTTCAGGGAATGCATGGCACCGCTCCGATCTGTGTCAATTTCCGCGGGCTCCGTGGGCGCGCACACCTGCGCGTGGTCGCCGGGCGGGCCCGGCCGCGGCGTGGGTCCCGGCTCCGGCTCGACGCCGCCGCACGACCCCTCCACCGACAAAAGCGAATGCACTGAGCGAATCTCCGATTTCCGCAGGTCCTGGCTTCGGTCCGCGAATCTTGCCCCACGACGGGGGCCTTGCGGCAAGGCCCCCGGTGCGCTATATCTTGAGAGTGGCAAGGGGCGGTGGTTCTGTCCTGCCCTCATCGCCGACAAGCCCGACGCCTTCGCGATCGGCACTCCCCCCGCTTCACCGGACCTTCGTGGCGCCTCACCGTCGGTCGCCCCTCGCCTGCGACCGCCCCTCGCATACAACGCCCAGAAGTGGGTAACTGACTCTCCCCCAAGGGGTGTTGGCCGCGAGAGACGAGCGCCCGCCCGCTTCGGGGACGTACAGAGGGACGGGGGACCCGATGTCCGAACTGCTCGATGTGGTCGACCAGATCGTGCCCTACGTGGCCACGACCGGGGCCACCGTGATCGCCACCGCCCAGGCCGACTTCGCGCAGCACGCGCTCGACCGGGGCAAGGAAATGGTGCGGGCGCTGTTGCGCCGCGCGGAGAGCGCGGAGAGCGACGTGCCGCCCGAGGAACAGGAACAGCACGCGGCGCTGCGAAGCCTTTCCCGCCCGGCCCTGGAGGAGCTGGCCGTGGCGGTCGACGCCTGGCTTGCCAAGGGGGACCCGAGCCCGGACGCCCTGCGCCGGCACGTCGAAGCGGCGGCGGGGGCGCGGGGCGAGGAGCGCAACTGGGGGACGGGCCACGGGACGTACGCGCTGGGCATCGGCAAGATCGAGGGCGGCCTGATCATCAACCACGGCCCGGCCGACAGCCCATGAGCCCCGAGCCTGGAGGTCCGCCGACGCGACCGGAGGACGCCACAGCGCCCAGGCCGACGAACACGAACACCGCTCGCGCCGAAGGCCGTAACTGGGCCGTGGCCGCGGGCCAGGTCGTCGGCGACCTCATCGTCAATCTCGTCATCGGCGGCGAGGGCCACTGGAAGAACTTCTGGAACTCCCTGCCCTTCTGCCTCTTCGTGGCGGCCGCGGCCACCGCGTGGCTGCGCGCCCCCGAGGGCCCCGTCCACCAGTTCACCCCGGTCATAGTCCTGTTGGGCCTGTCGTTCGTCGCCTCCTTCATGCGCCTCCTCGGCCTCGATGTCCGGTGGCCCAAGCGTGACAGCGCCCAGAAGCCGCCGGCGTCCGCCCTGGCGCTGCGCGCCTGCGTCTTCGCGGTCTTCCTGGTCTGCGCCGTGGCCGGGGCAGTGCGGGCGGATCTCCTGCGCAGGGACGGCGAGGTGGACGTCACGGGGCAGGTCGAGGTCAGGCCCACCGCCAAGAGTTCCGAGCACACGGTGACCCTGTCCGACGTGCCGGACCGCAGCCGTCTGCGGCTGACCATGCGGGTCGAGGACGCCCGGCCCGGCGACCAGAGCTGCACCCCGGAAACCCGGCTCACCCTCGTGCTGACGGGCGGGGACACGCGCCGGTTCGAGGGTGTCCGGCCGATGCGCCCCGTCGACGTACCACTGGGCGGATCACGCACCGACATCACGCTGACCGTCACCGTCCACGCCCCCCGGGGCTGTGACCTGGACGTTTCGGCGGCGGAGGCCGTACTTCACGAGTAAGGGGATGCCATGAGCCCGAGTACGCTGCCCTCTTGGCGGGTGGGGGCCGTCGCCGCCACGGCGATGGCGGGTCTGGTGACGGCGGGTCTGGTGACCGCGAGCTGTTCCTCCGACGAGAAGCCCCACGGCTTCATGGGCGCGGACAAGCTCACGGTCGCCATGCACAACGACCTGCCGGGGGTCTCCTTCCTGGACGGTTACACCTGGTCGGGGTACGACTACCTTTTCGCCCAGGAGATCAAGAACGAGTTCGGCGTCAAAGTGGCCCCCGTGGATGTCGCCACCAAGGACCGGGTCACTTCCCTCACCAGCGACTACGTGAACCTGGTCGTCGCGGCGTTCTCGATAACCCCCGACAGAATGAGAAAAATAGATTTCGCCGGCCCCTACCTGACCACTTACCAGGGATTTCTGGTGGGGAAGAAGGGGGCGGACATCCGCTCGATGAACGACCTGCGCAACAAACGCGTCTGCGCCTGGTCGGGCACGACCAACATCGGCCCCCTCCAGGGCCTGGGCTTCGAGGTCGTCGAGATGCCGAGCGCCAGCGCCTGCCTGAAAGCCCTCGTCGACGGCGGAGTCGACGCCTTCTCCACCGACCAGCTGATCCTCTACGGATTCGCGCACCAATACGCCAAGGACAAGCTGAAGGTGATCCCCGACCTCACCGTGGGAGCCCCGCAGTATTACGGCGTCGGCATGCCGAAGGGACACCGGGCGGACTGCCTCCGCCTGCGCGAGTTCATCAAGAAGTACGTCGAGAGCAACGACTGGATAGAGGACATCCAGGTCTCTCTGCCGGAGATCCCCAAGACCGACCCCGGCTGGGCCAATCGCCTCAAGCCCAGCGCGAACTCCATCGAGGCCCGCTCGTGCCGGGACAAGGCGAGTCCGTGAGGCGTCAGTGGGACCGGCCCACCACCAGCCACTGCGACGGCAGCTCGATCCGGGTGCCGTCCGGCGTGAACTCCGTCGTGATGAGCGGCAGTTCGCCGCTCGCCAGGGTGGCGAGACCCGCCGAGGCGAGGTAGCCCGGCACGGACTCGTCCACCACCTCGGCGGGCGCGAGGCCGTGGGCGAAGACCGGGGCGAGCTTCGGCGGCGGGCCCGCCGGGCCCTGCGCGAGGCCCATCAGGACGGGCCGCGCCGCCTCGGTCAGCTCGACGAGGAAGGCCCTGCCGCGCTCCCCGATCAGCGTGGCGACGCCGTCGACCAGCGGCTGGCGGTCGTCGGGCTCACACTGGTGGAGCACGCCGCGCATATAGACGTTCACATCGCCCAGCTCCGCGTGCAGCTGCCGCGCCTCGGCGATCTCGACGGCGTCGAGCTGTCGGAAATCCGCCTGGTCGGCGGGGTCGGCGAGCCGGGCGTGCACGAGGGCCGCGGCGGACAGATCGACGCCGACGACATGCGGGAAGCGGTCGGCGAAGAAGCGCGTCTGAGTGCCGTTGCCGCAGCCCAGGTCGACGAAGGGCAGGTCGGCGGCGGCCAAGTGCGGCTCGAACAGGGCGAGATGAGGGCCCGCGGCGAGTGCGGGCTCGGCGTCCCAGATCACGGCCCCCGGCTCCTCGGGCGCCTCCCGCCAGAACGCCTCCCAGGCCTCCCGGTACCGACTCGTGACGCTCATGCCCAGCTCCCCAGGGTGCGACAAGAGCCGCCGAAGCCGACGGCAAGATCGGTCTACCGCGCCCGGGGCGCGCGGACAAGGCACCGGAACGAACTACCGCCGTGGCAGGGACAGTTCGAACCAGACGGTCTTGCCGGAGTTCGTACGGCTCGTGCCCCACTCCTTGGCCAGCGTGCTGACGACCCGCAGGCCGCGCCCGAACTCGCCGTCGGGGCCCGCGCTGAGCAGTGTCGGCAGCGTGTGGTCGTCGTCCTCGACCTCGCAGAGCAGCGCCCCGGCGTGGACCAGGCGCAGGTCGACGCGGGTGCTGCGGGAGTGGCGTACGACATTGGTGACCAGCTCGCTGACGAGCAGCTCCGCGCTGTCGCCGAGGGCGTCCAGGGACCAGGCCCGCAGCTGCTCGCGGACCAGTTCGCGGGCCCTGCCCACCTCGCTCGGGTCGACGGCGAGCCGCCAGTGCGCGACGCTCTCGGCCGCGATGCCGTTCAGCCGGGCCATCAGGAGCGCCACGTCGTCCTTGCGGCCGCCGCCCGTGTTGAGGGCCCGGATGATCGTGTCGCAGGCCTCGTCCATGGAGGCGGCGGGGTGCGCGGCGGACTCGGTGAGCGTGGCGAGGCCGACTCCGATGTCCTCGCCGCGGACCTCGACGAGGCCGTCGGTGCACATCAGCAGGCGGTCGCCGGGCGCCACGCGGACGCGCACCGACTCGAAGGGGACGCCGCCGACGCCGATGGGCGCCCCGGTGGGCAGATCGAGGAGTTCGCTGCGGCCGTCCTCGGCGCGGACCAGGACGGGCGGGATGTGGCCCGCGTTGGCGAGGTGCAGCTCGCCCGCGATCGGGTCGTAGACGGCGTACAGACACGTCGCCAGGTAGTGCTCGCCGAGGCGCTGCGCGAGATCGTCGAGGTTGCGGAGCAGCTGCTCGGGCGGCAGGTCGAGGGCGGCCATGGTCTGTACCGCCGTACGCAACTGGCCCATCATCGCCGCCGAGTTGAGGCCGTGGCCCATCACGTCGCCGACGACCAGCGCGGTGCGGGATCCCGGCAGCTTGACGGAGTCGAACCAGTCGCCGCCGACCCGGCCGAGGAGCGTGCCCGGCAGGTAGCGGGTGGCGATGTCGCAGCCGGACATGCGGGGCTCGATGTGCGGCAGCATGCTGTCCTGGAGGGTGTCGGCGACGCTCTCCTGGTAGGTGTACATGCGGGCGTTGTCGAGCACGAGGCCCGCGCGGGCGGCCAGTTCGGCGCCGGTGACGCGGTCCATGTCGTTGAAGACGGGCCGCTCCTTGTGACGCAGCAGGATCATGAAGCCGAGGACCACATTGCGGGCCTTCAGCGGTACGACGAGCATGGAGCGGTGGTTGATCAGCGGGCGGATGTCCCGCTTCTCGAACTGGGAGGCGATGGCGTTGCCCATCTCCTCGGTGATGCGGGGCACGAGCACCGGGTCGCCCGAGGTCATGCACTGGAAGAACGGCGTGTGCGCCGGGAAGGGCATCGATTCGCCGACCGGCACGACGTCGTCCCAGCGGCCGGGCTCGTCGGTGTGCTCCACGGCGACCCGGTGCCACAGCGTGGTCTCGTCCGGCGGCCCCTCGGGGAACCCCTCCCCCGCGACGACCTGCTCACGCAGATAGGTGCCCGCCACGTCCGTGAAGCGCGGTACGACCGCCCTGCTGACCTCCACGATCGTGTGCGACAGGTCGAGCGAGGAGCCGATGCGTCCGCTGACCTCGTTGAGGAATTCGAGGCGCTCGCGCACCGCCGCGTACTCGATGTCCTCGCCGTCGTCGTCGCCGTCGCCGTCCGCACCGGCGGCGTACGCGGACGGCGGGACTCCGCGGGCGGCGGCACGCTCGGCGCGCTCCTTGCGGGCCTTGCGCTCGGCGCGGCGGGCCACTCCCCAGTCCGGGGTGACGGGGACCCGGTCGTGCTGGCTGAACTCCAGGACCGGGTAGCCCAGTTCGAGGATCTGGGCGACGATCCGGGAGCTTTCGTCCACGCTCATGCTCGGCAGGATCTCGGGGAGCCGACCCGCCAGCTCGTCCGCGCCGGGGAAGTCCGTGTGGAGGGCGAAGCCGGGTGCGATGCGCTCGACCTGCTCGCGCCCCAGGTCGCCGGAGGCCTCGGATTCCTCGGGGCGCTCGGGCCACTCGGGCCGCTCGGGCGCGGTCAGCCGGGTGGCGTCGGCGGCGAGCACGAGCAGCCGCTCCGGGCCGGGTCCGACCAGCGGATACGCCCACCAGAGCACGTCGGCCCTGGTGCCTCCGGGCTCCGGCTCGGTCAGCCGCGCCCGGCCCGCGGCGGGGTAGGAGATGCGGCCGTCCAGGGAGGTCTCCAGGTCGGGTCCGAGGCCGTCGTCGTAGGCCCCGTGGGGCTCGCGGTCCTCGGGGAGCGCGCCGTGGACGGGGAGCAGATCACCCGCGGGGCGGCCGACGGCCTCCTCCTTGGCGTACCCGAAGAGGCGGCGCGCCCCGACGCTCCAGTGCGAGACGAGACCCGCGCCGTCGACGACGACCACGGCCAGGGGAATGCGTCCGGCCAGGGCACTCTTCGCCACCGGCCCGTCCGGAGTGCCTCGTTCCATGGCCCATGCTCCTTCCCGCGGCGGCCCAAGATCTGAGCCGCCACCAACCACCGTACGGCTGGCGCGGGTTGCCGTGCGGGGCAATGCGGGAATTGCCTCCGGCCGAGAACGCCCGGCGTACGCCCCCGTGCGACCGGTGCGTCAGTCCTCGTGGCCGAGCTGGAGGTCCCGCTCGGTGCGGCCGCCGCCCGCGACCTGGAGGACGGTGGCGACCGGCGGGTAGCCCGCCGCGATGACGGTGTACTCGCCGGACGACAGGTCGATGAAGCGGAAGGTGCCGTCCGCTCCGGTGGTCAGGGTGTCGACGACGTTGCCCGCGGCGTCGAGCAGCGT
>NZ_WMBF01000258.1:0-8868 GCF_019400875.1 Streptomyces anatolicus
CCCCCACTCCGGTCGGCCACCGCGCGGCCGCCCGTTCGGCGAAGCCCGCCAAGCAGCGCGACGCGTTCTTCGACAACGCCAAGTACCTGGCGATCGTCCTGGTGGCGATGGCCCACGCATGGGAACCCCTGACGGATCACAGCCGCGCCGCCGAGGCGCTGTACATGACCGTCTACACCTTCCACATGCCGGCGTTCATCCTGATCTCCGGCTACTTCTCGCGCAGCTTCGACATGCGGCCCGACCGCCTGCGCCGCCTCGTGACCGGTGTCGCCGTGCCGTATGTGATCTTCGAGGTCGCGTACACCCTCTTCAAGCGCTGGGCGGACGACGACCCGGCCCAGCCGATCAGTCTGCTCGACCCCTGGTACCTCACCTGGTTCCTGGTCGCGCTCTTCGTGTGGCGGCTCACGGTGCCGCTCTGGAAGATCGTGCGGTGGCCGCTGCCGCTCGCCCTGGCCATCGCCATGCTCGCCGTGATCTCGCCGGACATCGGTGACGACCTGGACCTCCAGCGCGTCCTGCAGTTCCTGCCGTTCTTCGTGCTCGGCCTCCTCATGAAGCCCGAGCACTTCCAGCTGGTGCGCCGCCGCGAGGTGCGGATCCTGTCCGTGCCGCTCTTCGGCGCCGCCGTGCTGCTCGCCTACTGGGCCGCGCCCCGCATGACGTCCGTGTGGTTCTACCGCCGCGACAGCGCGCAGGAGCTGGGCGTGCCGTGGTGGGTCGGCATCGTGATGACGCTGGCGCTCTTCGGGTGCTCTGTCGTCCTCACCGCGTGTTTCTTCGCGTGGGTGCCGCGCCGCAAGATGTGGTTCACGATCCTCGGCGCGGGCACGCTGTACGGCTATCTGCTGCACGGCTTCCTCGCCAAGGGGTCCCGCTTCTGGGGCTGGTTCGAGAATTACGAGTGGCTGCACAAGCCGCTCGGCGAGATCTTCGTGACGGTGGTGGCCGGCACGGTCGTGACCCTGCTGTGCACGCCTCCCGTCCAGCGGATGTTCCGGTTCGCGATGGAGCCCAAAATGGAGTGGGCCTTCAAGCGGGACGCGGCGGAGCTGGCCCGGGAACGCACGAGGTCGACCTAGCGGAGGGGCTCACCCCGCACTCCCAACAGGGCGCGCATGACGGCGTACTTCGCCGCCAGGCGCGCCCTTGTCGTTTCGTCGAGGACCGCGAGGCGGGCCGGGTCCGCGTTGTGGGCCAGGTCCGCTTCCTTGACGAGGCGGGCGCCCGGCGTCGCGAGAATGCGCCCGGCGTACGCCTCCATGGACTCCCCCGGCCGCTTGGTGAGCGCCAGCACGATGGCCTTCGTTCGAGGGGGCAGCGGGGCCTCTCGCAGCCAGTCCTCCGTCAGCGCGTCGTCCTCGACGGAGTCGTGCAGCCAGGCCGCCGCGATCTGCTCCTGCGAGCCGCCCCGCGCCCGCACCCCGTCGGCCACTGCCTGGAGGTGCTCGGTGTAGGGGCGGCCCGCCTTGTCGGTCTGGGTGGCGTGGGCCCTGCGGGCGAGGGCTTCCACTTCGGTGAGCGGCAGGATGGGGCTGGGGTCCATGCGCGGGATTCTTCCCGGGTCAGTGGGACTTCAGTGCCACCCGGGCCGGGATCGTCGTCGCGGCCAGGCCGAGGAGCAGGATCGCGGCCACGAAGGAGCCGTAGACCAGCGGGGGGATGTACGGGGCCTCGCCGGTCAGGCCGTTCACCATCGGGACGAGCGTGGCGAGGGCGATCGCCGAGCCGATGACGATGCCCGCGACGGTGACGATCAGGGCCTCCCAGTGGATCATCCGCATCACCTGGCGGCGCGTGGAGCCGATCAGGCGCAGCGTGCCCAGTTCGCGGCGGCGGTCGAGGACCGTCATCACCAGGGTGTTGACGGCGGCGACGGCCGCGAAGCCGCCGAGTACGGCCGCCATCGTGGTGTTGGCCCAGGCGTTCAGCTCGCGGTCGAGGGACTGGGCACTGGTGTAGTCGTCGCGGTCCTGGAGGGTGCCGAGGGCGGACAGGGCCGGGGCCGCGCCTCCCTCGGTCCAGATCTCGGTGGGGAAGGCCGAGGTGACGTGCCGCTTCAGGTCGGTGGCGGGCAGCGTCACCTGGGAGAGGCCGAGGCCCCTGCCGTACGTCGCCACGATCTTCGGGGATGCCTTGGTGCCGTCGGGCAGGTGGAGGGCGAGGCGGTCGCCGACCTCCACGTGGGCGGAGCGGGCGAGCTTGGCGTCCACGGCGATCTCGCCCCTGCCGAGCCGGAGCGTGCCCGTCTCGACCTTGAGGTCCTGGACCTTGCCGAGGTCGGCCGCCGTGCCGGTGATGCCCTGCGTCGACGCCGACTCCAGCCAGCGGTCGCCGCCCGAGCCGACCGGGACGAGCACGGAGGTCTTGAGTAGTCCCACGGCGGCGGTGACTCCGTCGGCGTCCCGGGCCTTGGTGAGCGTGTCCGGGGTGAGTGCGGTGTCGGAGGTGAGGATGTGGTCGGCCGTGATGCCCTCGCGCTGCTGGTCCGCGGCGACCCGATCCTCGCTGGTGTGCATGAAGACGAGGACGGAGGAGAACGCCATGGCGAGGACGATCGGGGTGATCGCGGAGGCGAGACGGCGTGCGTTCGTACGGGAGTTCGCGGCGGCCAGGGAGGCGGAGGCGCCCGCGCCGCGCAGCGGGAGGCCGAAGAGGGCCGCGCAGCCCCGGGCCACGAGCGGGCCGAGCAGCGCCACGGCGAGCATGAAGAGCATGACGACGCCGAGTGCCGCGTTGGCCGCGTCGTCGCCGCTGGTGCTCGCGGCGACCCCGGAGAGGGCCGCGCCGCCCGCCGCGGCGGCGACGCCGAGCGGCGTACGGATCCAGCCGAGCCCCGACCGTTCCACGGACGCCTCGCTGAGCGCCTGGCCGGGCTTGATGCGGGAGGGGCGGCGGGCGGCCATGAATCCGGCGCCGAGCGCGGTCAGGACGGCGATGCCGACGGCGGCGGCGAGCGGGATGAAGGAGAGGGACAGGTCGACCGCTTCCGGGATCGCGCCCTTCTCCTTGAGCTGCCCGAACCACCAACTGGCCAGGGCGATCCCGGGGAGCACGCCGACCGCTCCCGCGAGGGGCGCGACGAGCAGGGTCTCGGTGGCGATGGTGCGGCGGATCTGGCGCGGGGTGGTGCCGATGGCACGCAGCAGCGCGTACTCGCGGGCGCGCTGGCCGACGGAGAGCGCGACGGTCCCGGCGGCGGTGAAGACGGCGGTCACGGCCGCGATGCCGCCGAAGGAGCCGCCGAGCGCGGTCAGCATCTCCTTGGCGTAGGCGAGTTCGGAGCCCTCGGCGGCGCTGCGGTCGTCGCCGGTGTGGACCTCGGCCTTGCCGCCGAGGGCGTGCGCGACCTGGGACTTGAGGGCGGCAGCCGAGACGCCCGGCTCGGGCAGGGCGACGACGGCGTCGATCCGGCCCGGGTGCCCGGAGATGCGTATGGCTTCGGAGTCGGCGAACCAGGCGGACGGAGCGCCGCTGTGGGCAGTCTTGACCGTGCCGGAGACGCGGAAGGCGCGCGGGCCGTCGGCCGTGGTGAGCGTGATGCGGTCGCCGACGGCGGCGCCGGGGGTGGCGAGGGCGACCTCGCCGGGGTGCGGGGCGCGGCCCTCGGTCAGTTTCTCGCCGGTGAAGGCGGTGGAGCCCCAGCCGTGCGCGGTGACCTCCTTGCCGCCGGAGCGGATGGGGAAGGTGACGTCGGCGACGGCGGTGCGGGCGCCCGGCGCCGAGGCGGCCTTGGCGACCAGGGACGCGTCGAGCCGGGCCCGGTCGGGCAGCGGGGTGGAGGTCTCGGAGCGGGAATCGCCGCTTCCGGTGACGAAGTCGACCGCCTGGTCGGCGGCGGCCACCACGGGGGCGCCCGCGTAGCGGACGGGGGGCGCGGAGGCGCGCAGGCCGGTCTCCAGGAGGATTCCACAGGCGGCCACGATCAGCGAGGCCATCATCAGCGCGACGAAGGTCCCGGCGAACGCGGCGGGCTTGAAACGGATCGCCGCACGGGCCAGGCCATTGGGTACGTACGCCATTACGCGGCCGCCGTCGCGTAGGCCGGAGCCGTCAGCGCGGTCATACGGGCCGCGATCTGCGCGGCGGACGCATGTTCGAGGCGGTCGACGAGGGAGCCGTCGGCGAGGAAGAGGACGCGGTCGGCCCAGGCCGCGGCGGCCGGGTCGTGGGTGACCATGACGACGGTGGCGCCCATGGCGTCGACCGCCGAGCGGAGCAGGCCGAGGATCTCGGTGGCGGTGGTGGTGTCCAGGGCGCCGGTCGGTTCGTCGGCGAAGATCACGTCGGGCTCGGTGACCAGGGCGCGGGCGATGGCGACGCGCTGCTGCTGGCCGCCGGAGAGCTGGCCGGGGCGGCGGCGCCCCTTGTCGCCGAGGCCGACGCGGGCCAGCATCGCGGCGGCCTTGCGGCGGTCGGGGCGGTGGCCCGCGAGGCGCATCGGCAGGACGACGTTCTGTTCGACGGTCAGCGAGGGCAGCAGGTTGAACGCCTGGAAGACGAAGCCGAGGCGGGTGCGGCGCAGGGCGGTGAGCTTGTTCTCGCTCATACCGGTGATCTCGGTGCCGCCCAGGTGCACGCTGCCGGAGCTGGGCCGGTCGAGGCCCGCCGCGCACTGCAGGAACGTGGACTTGCCCGACCCGGAGGGCCCCATCACGGCGGTGAAGCTGCCGCGCGGCAGGGCGAGGTCGATCCCGGCGAGCGCGTGCACGGCACCGGCCCCGCGCCCGTACTGACGGCGCACCCCGCGCAGTTCGACGGCCCAGTCACCGGGCCGGGCGCTCGGCATCGGAGGCGTCACGACCGCTCCCGCGCGCTCTTCGGTCCGGTTCTTCCGTCGCAGCCCCATGGCTGTGCCGCCTTCCGTTCGTACGTTCGTGCACCGCTGGTCGATGTCTCGAACCTACGGATCGGGGGCTGGTGTGGACCATGAGGACGGCTGGCGGACCGGGGGTGGGGTTAACCCCAGGCGGGGCGGCGCCTCACACGTCCCTGACATGTCAACACCCGCAACAGTTCAGCCAGTTGGGACGTTCACCAGACCGGGCCACTACTGTGCGCTTACGCTTGAACACGATCCGAATTCAACCCTCCGGGACGTTGGAGGCAGGCGTGACTCAACCCCGCGCGCTCGACGCGAGCGCCTCACCACTCGACTACTACGGCGCCGAATTACGCCGCCTGAGAGAAGCCGCCGGACTGAGCCAGGCGCAGTTGGGCGACTGCATCTTCTGTACGGGGTCCTTGGTGGGCCAGATCGAGACGACGAAGAGGGTGCCGACGCGGGAGTTCTCGGAACGGGTGGACGCGGCGCTGGGCACGGATGGTCTCCTTTCGCGTCTCGTGGGCCTGGTCCTGCGCAGCCAGTTGCCGTGCTGGTTCCAGGAGTACGCGGAAATGGAAGCCCGCGCCGCGTACATCTCGACGTATCAGGCGCAGTTGGTGGACGGACTGCTCCAGACACAGGCGTACGCGCGAGCGGTACTGGGCGTCATGACGGATGACAACCTCGACGCGCGAGTCGAAGCCCGGATGGACCGCCAGCGCATCCTGAAGCGGAAGAACCCGCCGCTGTCGTGGGCAGTGCTGAGCGAGGCAGTACTGCATCAGGAGATCGGCGGCCCTGAGGTCATGCGGGAGCAACTGGCCCACCTGTTGAAGATCCAGCGAAACCAGTGGGTGAACCTCCAGATCCTGCCGTTCGCGGCAGGCCAACACGCTGGCCTGATGGGCACGTTCTGCACCCTCCGCTTCGAGGACGACCCCGATCTCATCTACACCGAGGACTTCGTGCAGGGCCACATGACGGCTCATCCCGAGAAGGTCAAGGAAAGCTCCCTTCGTTACGCTCACTTGCAGGCATCCGCCTTGTCCATGGAGGATTCGGCGGCACTGATCGCGCGCGTGATGGAGGAACGGTATGGAGACCAACCAGCAGCTGGCGGGCGCGACATGGCGTAAGTCGAGCTACAGCGGTGACACGGGCGGCCAGTGCATCGAGTGCGCACCGCTCGGCACCGCCGCCTGGCGCAAGTCGTCGTACAGCAGTGACACCGGCGGCCAGTGCGTTGAGGTCGCCGACCTCAACGCCCATGTCGCCATACGGGACTCCAAGAACCCCGAGGGCCCGGCCTTCGCCGTCGCGCCCGGCGCCTTCGCGGCGTTCGTCTCGGCGGCGGCAAAGGGCCGCGTATGAGCCGAGTGTGACAAGCCGTTTTTCCTTGGGGTACAGTGGATCTTGAGCCGGTCGCCGCTTCAAGCGGTAACCGGAGATGCGTCGGTGGTCCAAGGAAAGACGCCCCGCTTCCTGCGGGGAAATGCAGGTGCAAGGCCTGCCCGGCGCTCTATCAAGGCCCGTACACGTTCAGCGTGTACGGGCCTTTGCGTTGGCTCACGCCTCCCGGCAGATCAGCAGCAACGCCCTGTCGTCGTTCACGTCCTTCGCGACCGCCTCGATGAGGTGCCAGGCCGCGCCGTGGAAGCCGCCCGCCACATAGCGGTCGGCCTCGCCCGTGAGGCGGTCTATGCCCTCGGCGATGTCGCGGTCCGACGTCTCCACCAGGCCGTCGGTGAAGAGCATCAGGACATCGCCGGGGCGCAGCAGGCCCTTGACGGGGTCGAACTGGGCGCCGTCGTAGACGCCGAGGAGCGGGCCCTGGCCCGTCTTCTCCTCCCAGCGGCCGCTGCCCGCGCTGAGCTGGAGGCCCGGCGGGTGGCCCGCCGAGAAGAGTTCGTAGTCGCCGGTCTCCAGGTCGAGGACGAGGTGGATGGAGGTCGCGAAGCCCTCGTCCCAGTCCTGGCGGAGCAGATAGCCGTTGGCGGCGGGCAGGAAGGAGTGCGGGGGCAGCGAGCCGAGGAGGCCCCCGAAGGCGCCGGAGAGGAGCAGGGCGCGCGAACCGGCGTCCATGCCCTTGCCGGAGACGTCGGTGAGGACGACCTCCAGGGTGCGGCCGCCGTTCGTGCGGGCGGCGACGACGAAGTCACCGGAGAAGGACTGCCCGCCGGCCGGGCGCAGCGCCATCTCGCGGTGCCAGCCGCGCGGCAGCTTGGGCAGTTTGCTCTGGACGCGGATGCGCTCGCGCAGGTCGAAGAGCATCGTGCCGCCGCCGCGCCAGGGCACGCCGACCCGGCTGCGGAACTGGGCGATGACCAGACCGAAGAATCCGCAGGCCGCCACCACGAGGACCACGCCGGGTGTGACGCGCGAGGACCCTTCGGTGTACGGGCCGAGCTGGACGGACTCCACGATCAGCGCCACGGCCGCCGCCGCGTACAGGGCGAGGAGGCTGGCGGGGCGCAGGAGCAGGCCGCCCGCGACGATGGGCAGGACGAGGGCGGCGGGCGCGCACCACACGTTGTTGATGAGCGTGCCGCAGGCGATCATCGGGACGGTGAC
Organism: Streptomyces anatolicus; assembly: GCF_019400875.1. Lineage (NCBI taxonomy): Bacteria > Bacillati > Actinomycetota > Actinomycetes > Kitasatosporales > Streptomycetaceae > Streptomyces > Streptomyces anatolicus. Next base: position 7,400 of record NZ_WMBF01000258.1, read on the forward strand.
GAGCAGACCGGCGAGGGCGACCCAGTCGGGGCCGTCTCCCCGGAAGTAGTCGACGCCGGATTTGCGCAGCACGTTGCGGGCCCGGTGCAGCCGCTTGTTCATCCGGGCCGTGAGCGTCTCGGCTTCCGCCCGCCGCTCGCGACGCGCGCGCCGTACTTGTCGTACCGCCATTGCTCGTGGACCTTATCCAGCGGGCCGCGCACTTCGCACGGGAGGTCCCTCTTGTCCCCCGTCGGAGGCATGCGAGGGACGAGGGTCGACGGCCGGTTCCGTCCCCGGAAATCCCCTCGCACCGGGAGGTATCGCCCTGGTAGGCATGGCATATGACGACAGGCTTAAGAGTGGTCTCGGAATCGGAGTGGGCGGCCTGGTACGGGTCGCTCGACCTGGCGTTCGGCGGTGTGCCGGAGTCGCCGCAGGAGCGTCGGCTCTGGCGTGACCTGGTCGAACTGGACCGGTCGCTCGGGGTGTGGGACGGGAGTACGTGCATAGGCGCGACCTCCGCGTTCTCCTTCCGGCTCTCGGTGCCGGGGGGCGCGCTGGTGGACGCGGCGGGCGTGACGATGGTGGGCGTCGCGGCCACGCACCGGCGGCGCGGGGTCCTGACGTCGATGATGCGCCGGCAGCTGGACGACATCCGCGCGGGCGGCGAGCCGCTGGCCGTGCTCACCGCGTCCGAGCCGGTGATCTACGGCCGTTTCGGGTACGGCGCGGCGACCTGGCAGATGAAGGCGGAGATCGACACGAGCCGGGTGAGCCTGTCCGTCCCGCCCGGCACGGATGACGTGGTCCTGCGCTATGCCGAGCCCGCCGATGTCCATGCGGCGTGTGAGGAGTTGTACGCCCGCCGGGTCCCGGAGCGGCCGGGCATGCTGGCGCGGCGGCCGGGGTGGGAGCGGCACGGGCTGCTCGACCCGGAGAGCGACCGCGCCGGGGCGTCACCGCTCCAGTGCGTGGTCGCCGAGCGCGGGGGCGAGCTGGTCGGATACGCGCGGTTCGCCGTGAAACCGGACTGGGAGTGGCAGGGCCCCAAGGGCACGGTCCAGGTACGCGACCTGGAGGCCGTGGATCCGGCGGCGTACGCGGCGCTGTGGCGGTTCCTCTGCGACATCGACCTGACGTCGTCGGTGCTCGCGCGCAACCGACCGGTGGACGACCCGCTGCTCCAGCTCGTCTCGGACGTACGGCGGTGCGATGTCGCGGTGCGGGACTCGTTGCACGTACGCCTGGTGGAGGTGGGCGCGGCGCTGGAGGCGCGTACGTATCAGGCGCCTGTGGACGTGGTGTTCGAGGTCGAGGACGCCTTCTGTCCCTGGAACGCGGGGCGTTGGCGGCTCACGGGTGACGCGAAGGGCGCGTCGTGCGCGCGTACGGAGGACGCGGCGGACCTCGCCCTGTCGGTGCGGGAGCTGGGCGCGGCGTACCTCGGCGGCGTCTCCCTTTCGTCGCTCGCGGGCGCGGGGCGGGTG
>NZ_WMBF01000259.1:0-8818 GCF_019400875.1 Streptomyces anatolicus
ACCCGGACGATCTCGGCGACCCCGTCGCGGACACCGTGCTCGACGGCGCGCGGTACGGCGCCTCCACCCTGCGCGCGGCCTCCGTGCGCGGCGACTCCGCCCGCTACCGCGGCGAGCCCCGCCGCGACTCCCTGCTCACCGCCCGCTTCGGCACCGGCGAGGACGCCCTGGTCCTTGTCGCCATGGCCACCGGCGCCCGCGCCACCCCGGGAGCGCACCGCGCCGCCGCCGAGGCCTGCGCGTGGATCGGCCGGGCCGTGGGGCGCAGCCACCAGCGGCTCGCCGAGGACATCAGGGCCGCCCGGCGCGGCGACCTGAAGTCGGGCCTGCACCGCCTCACCGACCGCAGCCTCGGCAAGCTCCGCGCGCACGCCGTCGACCTCGGCCTCCAGCCGGACGAGTACGCCGCATCCCTGCGCTGCCTCCTGCTGCCCGCCGACCCCCAGTGCCGTACGCGCGTCTTCTTCGGCGTCGGCGCGGGCGGCCTCTTCCGGCTGCGCGAGGGGGAGTGGCAGGACATCGAGCCGCGCGTGGCGGACACCACCGGTGAGGCCGTGGTCGGGTTCGGCTCACCGCCGCCCCGGCCCCCGGACGGCGACCGCCTCACCATGGACCTGAACATCACCACACCCCCGAGCCCCTACGAACCGGCACCCGAGCCGCCCTCCGACCCGTTCCGCTTCCGCGCCTCGGTCGCCCGCCCGGGTGACACCCTCCTGCTCTGCAGCGCCGGCCTCGCGGAACCGCTGCGCGGCGAGCCCGGACTGGCCGCACACCTCACGCTCAGGTGGCGCGAGAGCGGCCCGCCGGGGCTCGCCGCGTTCCTGGCCGACATCCAGGTCAGGGTCAAGGGGTACGCCGACGACCGCACGGCCGCCGCGGTCTGGGAGGCATGACCGCCGTACCTGTGAATTCATGGACCAAAGGGTTCCAAGTGGTTACAAGGGACCCAAGGGGTTACAAGGGCCCCAAGGGCTCCATGAGGCCCAAGGTTCCAAGGGTGAAGAGGTGCGTACCGCATGGCCAAGCAGAACGTCGCCGAGCAGTTCGTCGACATCCTCGTCCGGGCAGGCGTCCAGCGCCTGTACGGAGTCGTCGGCGACAGTCTCAACCCGGTCGTGGACGCCATCCGCCGCACGAAGGAGATCGACTGGGTCCAGGTGCGGCACGAGGAGACCGCCGCCTTCGCGGCCGGCGCCGAGGCCCAGATCACCGGCAGGCTCGCCGCCTGCGCGGGCTCCTGCGGCCCGGGCAACCTCCACCTCATCAACGGCCTGTACGACGCCCACCGCTCCATGGCCCCGGTGCTCGCCCTCGCCTCGCAGATCCCCTCCAGCGAGATCGGCCTCGGCTTCTTCCAGGAGACGCACCCCGACCGGCTCTTCCAGGAGTGCAGCCACTACAGCGAGCTGATCTCCAGCCCCAAGCAGATGCCCCGGCTGCTCCAGACCGCCATCCAGCACGCCGTCGGCCAGTCCGGCGTCAGCGTCGTGTCGCTGCCCGGCGACATCGCCTCCGAGCCCGCCCCGGACAAGGCCGCCGAGACCGCCCTCGTGACCTCGCGGCCCACCGTGCGCCCGGGCGACGAGGAGATCGACAAGCTCGCGAAGATGATCGACAAGGCCGACAAGGTCACGCTGTTCTGCGGCAGCGGCACGGCGGGTGCCCACGCCGAGGTGATGGAGTTCGCCGAGAAGATCAAGTCCCCGGTGGGCCATGCGCTGCGGGGCAAGGAGTGGATCCAGTACGACAATCCGTTCGACGTCGGCATGAGCGGCCTGCTCGGCTACGGCGCCGCGTACGAGGCCACCCACGAGTGCGATCTGCTGATCCTGCTCGGCACCGACTTCCCGTACAACGCCTTCCTCCCCGACGACGTGCAGATCGCCCAGGTCGACGTGCGCCCCGAGAACCTCGGCCGCCGCTCGAAGCTGGACCTCGCGGTCTGGGGCGACGTACGCGAGACGCTGCGCTGTCTGACCCCGCGCGTCGCGCCGAAGAAGAACCGCAAGTTCCTCGACAAGATGCTCAAGAAGCACGCGGACGCCCTCGAAGGCGTCATCAAGGCGTACACCCGCAAGGTCGACAAGCACGTCCCGATCCACCCGGAGTACGTCGCCTCGGTCCTGGACGAAGTCGCCGCCGACGACGCGGTGTTCACCGTCGACACCGGTATGTGCAACGTCTGGGCGGCCCGCTATCTCACCCCCAACGGCAGGCGCCGCATCATCGGCTCCTTCAGCCACGGCTCGATGGCCAACGCCCTGCCGCAGGCGATCGGCGCCCAGTTCGTCGACCGCAGGCGGCAGGTCGTCTCGATGTCGGGCGACGGCGGCTTCTCGATGCTGATGGGCGACTTCCTCACCCTGGTCCAGCACGACCTGCCGGTGAAGGTCGTCCTCTTCAACAACTCCTCCCTGGGCATGGTGGAGCTGGAGATGATGGTGGCCGGCCTCCCCTCGTACGGCACGGCGAACCACAACCCCGACTTCGCCGCCGTGGCCCGCGCCGCCGGGGCCTACGGCGTCCGCGTCGAGAAGCCCAAGCAGCTCGCGGGCGCCCTGAAGGAGGCCTTCGCGCACAAGGGCCCGGCCCTGGTCGACATCGTCACCGATCCGAACGCCCTCTCCATGCCGCCCAAGATCAGCTCGGACATGGTGACCGGCTTCGCGCTCTCCGCCAGCAAGATCGTGCTGGACGGCGGGGTGGGCCGGATGGTGCAGATGGCCCGCTCGAACCTGCGGAACGTGCCGAGGCCCTGACCCTTGTGCGCGGACCTGGCGCGCCCGCCCTGCCTCAGGCGGGCCGCAGCCGCAGCGTGACGATCTGGAACGGCCGCAGCGTGAGCCTCAGCCCGGCCTCGCCCGTCTCGGCCTCGTGCAGCGGCCGTTCCAGCAAGTCCGTCACCTCGGCCCGCGCCACCGGGAACGACGTGCTGAGCACGCCCGAGGCCCGCCCGCCGCGCGACTCATAGAGCCGTACGACGACATCGCCGTCACGGTCGTCGGCGAGCTTCACCGACTCCACGGTGACCGCCGGATGGTCGACGCTCACCAGCGGCGCCAGGGCGGGCGCGTCGGCCACCCGCAGCGGCAGATTGAGCGCGAGCCCCTCCGCCACCGCGTCGCCCGTGTCCGCGCCGGGCAGCAGGGAGTACGTGAAGCGGTGCGCGCCCTGGTCGGTCTCCGGGTCCGGGCTGTGCGGGGCGCGCAGCAGCGTCAGCCGCACGGTGGTGGCGAGCGCGCCCCCGTGTTCCGCGCGCGTCACGTCATGGCCGTACGTCGCGTCGTTGAGCAGCGCCACGCCGTACCCCTCCTCGGCAACCCGCAGCCAGCGGTGCGCGCAGATCTCGTAACGCGCCGCGTCCCAGCCGGTGTTGGCGTGCGTCGGGCGGTGGACGTGGCCGAACTGGATCTCGGCGGCGGACCGTTCGGCGTGCACGTCCAGCGGGAAAGCGGCCTTGAGCACCTTCTCCGACTCCCGCCAGTCGACATCCGTGACGACATCGACGCGCCTGCTGCCCGCCGCGAGCCGGATCTCCTGCGTGATCCGCGAGTCCCCGAAGGCGCGCACCACCCGCACCGCGACCCGCAGCGGCCCGTCCTCGACCAGCTCGACGGAGTCGGCGTCCGTGAGGTCGGTGTACCGCCGCCGGTAGTGCCGGTCGAGGTCCCAGGCGTCGTAGTGCGTGGGGTGGTCGGGGTGCAGCTGGAGGAGGTTGCCGGGGGCCGCGAGCACCTCGCGGCCTGCCTCCAGGTCCTTCACCGAGGTCAGCAGCCCGGCCGCGTCGACGGTCACGCTCAGCTGCTCGTTGGTCAGCAGGATCGTGTCGCCGGTGGTGTGCGCGGCCGCTCCCGGGCCCGGTGCCACGGCGCTGTCCAGGCTCCGGCTGCCGAGCGCGGGCACCTCGACGCGCGCCAGCGTGCCGCCGCCGGTGTCCACCACCTCGCTGCGGGCGTACGGCGAGGCGTTCAGCACCGCGGGCCCGCCCGCGCCGAGGGAGCGCACGGCCGACGCGGTCAGCTCGTCCAGCTCGGCGAGGACCCGCTCGTACGTCTCCCGCGCCTCCCGGTGTACCCACGCGATGGACGAGCCCGGCAGGATGTCGTGGAACTGGTGCAGCAGGACCGTCTTCCACAGCCGGTCAAGCGCGTCGTACGGATAGACGTACGCGCGATCGCGCACCGCCGCCGCCGTGCACCACAACTCCGCCTCGCGCAGGGCGTGTTCGCTGCGGCGGTTGCCGCGCTTGGTCGCCGCCTGCGTGGTGTACGTCGCGCGGTGCAGCTCCAGATACAGCTCACCCGACCAGACCGGGGCCGTGGCGCCGTACTCCTCCTCGGCCGCCGCGAAGAACGCCGAAGGCCTCTCGATCTCCACGCGTGGCGAACCCTCCAGGGATTTCAGGCGCCGCGCCCGCTCCATCATCTCGCGGGTCGGACCGCCCCCGCCGTCGCCCCAGCCGAACGGCACCAGCGAACGGGTCGCCCGCCCCTTGTCGGCGAAGTTCCGTTCCGCGTGGGCGAGTTCGGCGCCGTGGAACTGCGAGTTGTAGGTGTCCACGGGCGGGAAGTGGGTGAAGACCCGGGTGCCGTCGATGCCCTCCCACCAGAAGGTGTGGTGCGGCATCTTGTTGGACTGGTTCCAGCTCAGCTTCTGGGTGAGGAACCACCGGACACCCGCGAGCCTCGCCAACTGCGGGAAGGCGGCGGTGTATCCGAAGGAGTCCGGCAGCCAGATCTCCTCCGTCTCCACGCCCAGCTCCTCGCGGAAGAACCGCCGGCCGTGCGTGATCTGCCGCGCCAGCGCCTCGCCGCCCGGCATGTTGGCGTCCGACTCCACCCACATCGAGCCGACCGGCGCCCAGGTCCCGTCCGCCACCGCCTTCTTGACGCGCTCCCAGATGTGCGGCTGGTGCTCCTTCACCCACGCGTACTGCTGGGCCTGCGAACAGGCGAAGACCAGCTCCGGATACTCCTCGGCAAGCGCCGTCACATTGGCAAAGGTCCGCGACGCCTTGCGCACCGTCTCGCGCAGGGGCCACAGCCATGCCGAGTCGATATGCGCGTGACCGGCTGCCGATACACGGTGCGCGCTCGCGTGCGCGGGCTTGGCGAGGACATCGGCGAGGGCCGCGCGCCCGGCGGCCGCCGTGCCCGGCACGTCGTGCAGATCGAGCGCGTCGAGCATGTCCTCAAGGGCCCGGAGGATTTCGTGCCGACGCGGACGGTCGGGGTCCACTTCGGCCATCAGCTCGGCGAGGACCTCGATGTCCAGGGTCAGCCGCCATACGTCCTCGTCGAGTACGGCGAGATCGGCAGACGCGAATCGGTAGATCGGCCGAGAGCCTGCGGTCAGTACGTCGCCCAGGGGTGTCGGCACGAAGTCGTGCAGAACAGCGGGATTGGCCGCCGCCTCCAGGAGCAGGTGCACGGGCTCGCCGCCCCGCGCGGGGGAGGCCACCGGGATATGCCGGTTGCGCGGGTGAACTCCCTTCAGCGGCACACCCGACGCGTCGTACACCAGACCCTCCGCCTGGAACCCCGGCGCGTCACCCGTGAACCCGGGGTCGACGACCACCTCGACCCGGCGCCCCCGCCACTGCTCGGGGACCCGCCCCTGAAGGCGGAACCAACTGGTCGACCAGGGACTTCCCCATTCCGTGCCGGTCTCGAAGGGTTCGTACGACGCCTCGAGAGCCGCCGCTACGGGCACCGGCTCGCCCGGCGCGTGCCAGACGGAGAGGGCGAGCGGAACCCTGTGCGAGTACTGGGCGGGGCGGATGAACTGGCGCAACGCCCGCTCCAGGCGGCCTTCCACCAGCAGTCTGTCGTCATGCACCGGGGCTCCTCGAAACGCTCGGCGGCGGGGTCCACCGCTTCATTTCCCCTCAGCATTTCGGCACACCTCCGCCATTGGTTGATGATTCGACAGGAGTGCCGTGATGGGGCCGGGGCATGCATCCCGTGAGGTTGTTCGAGCAAGGAGGCAAGGTCATCGCATTGTGGGCGGGGGTCATGACGAGGCAGTCACGTGGGGGCGGCCCCGGGGGAATCGGGGCCTCTTCGCCGAACGTACGGGACGAGACAGCCGAGGGAGCGCAGGCCGGACCGGGCCGGACGCAGCTCAGCCGGCGGCTCGGGAGGTCGGATCTGTCGGCGGTACCCGAGGTCAGGGCCGCCCTGAGGGAGTTCTTGAGACGCTGGGGGAATCCGGGCCGGGCCGACACGGCCGAGCTGCTCACCAGCGAACTGGTCACCAACGCACTGGTGCACACCGATCACGACGCGATCGTCACCGCGACCCTGGGCCCGCGCGGCCTGCGCGTCGAGGTGCGGGACTTCGTGGGCCGCCACCCCGAGCCGCGGGCGGCGGAGGCCGACGACGGCACGAACGGCAGGGGCCTGGTCCTCGTGCAGTCCCTCGCGGACGCGTGGGGCGTGCGCGCGCACGGGGTGGGCAAGGCGGTGTGGTTCGAGCTGAACGGTGGCGGCACGGCGTGAAGCCTGCCGCCACCGCCAGGCACCTGGTGTGATCAGCCGAACTGCTGCTCCAGGTCCTTGAGCTTCTGCTCCAGCGAGTCGAGCCGGGGCAGGGTCTGGGTGTCGTCCTCGGCCGTGAGGTCGACGGTGACGGGGGTGGCACTCTCGGAGTCACTCCTGACGGCCTGGAGGGAGGGACGGGCGCGTACCGGCAGCTCTTCCTGCGCCGCTATAGCAGGGTCCGCGCCGACCTGCGCGGACCCGGCGGCCGCGGAGACCGCCTGCACATCGACCTGCCGACCGCCGCGGGCGTAGCCCCGGTGGCCGCGGCTGATCGCCTTGAGCCTGGCGCGGTCCAGCTTCTCCTGGTCGCGCCGTTGCAGCCGGGTGCGCTCCTTCTCCCGGCGGTCCTCCCGCACCTCCTCGACTGCCTCGTCCAGCGTCCGTACGCCTTCGAGGAGCATCAGCGACCAGGCGCCGAAGGTCTCCCGGGGCGCGCGCAGCCACCGCACGATACGGATCTGCGGCAGCGGACGCGGCACCAGACCCTGTTCGCGCAGCGCCGCCCGGCGGGTCTGCTTCAGCGCGCGGTCGAAGAGCACCGCCGCCGAGAGCGACATCCCGGCGAAGAACTGCGGGGCACCGGCGTGGCCGAGCCCCCGGGGCGCGTGCACCCAGTTGAACCAGGCGGCGGCCCCGGCGAACGTCCACACGAGCAGGCGTGAGCCGAGCGCCGCGTCACCGTGGCTGGCCTCGCGCACGGCCAGGACGGAACAGAACATGGCCGCGCCGTCGAGGCCGAACGGCACCAGGTACTCCCAGCCGCCGGAGAGGCTGAGGTTCTGCCTGCCGAAGCCGACGAGGCCGTGGAAGGAGAGCGCGGCGGCGACCGCCGCACAGCAGAACAGCAGCACATACGACGCGGTGCCGTAGATGGCCTCCTTGCGCCTGCGGCGCTCCTCGCTGCGTTCCCACGAGTCGTCGCCCGCGCCCGCCTTCGCCGCCTTGCCGTGGCCTCGCTTTCCGCGCGCGAGCACCGCCACCGCCACCAGCACGCCCAGGAGCAGGACGCCGCCGGGGAGCAGCCAGTCCAGCGATATATCGGTCAGTCTCATCTGGGGTCCCTTGCGTCGCGGTAGGGCGTTTCGGCGCCATAGTGACCCGATCCCGGCGGCCCTCAGGAGGGTTTCGGGACAAGAGAACGCCAAGGGGGTGCGAGGGAGTGCACAGAACGCGTTTTAGCTCGAACTGACGGTTGAACGGCAGGCGTTGAGTTCGATTAAACAGGCCCGAAGGGGTGGTTCAGCCGGAGACGGACGCGGTGGCGCTCAGCCGTGCCACGCGCTCCGTGTCGCAGGTGCGCGGGCAGGTGACGCAGGTGTCCTCGGGGCGCAGCGTGTAGAACATGCAGCAGCTCGCCCGGTCGCGGGTCGGCAGCGACTCGCCGTTCGGCCCCGTCAGCTCCCGGAAACCGGCCGTGCCCACGTACGGCTTCGTGGCGCCCGGCAGCAGCCGCTCGAGCTCCGTCATCGCGCGGCGCTCCTCGCCGAGGAGGTGCGCGATGTACCAGAGTCCTTCGACGATCTCGTCGGTCGCCGCGCTCCACAGGGCGCGCGAACGGCGCCGCATCCGGGGGCCGAAGCCCTCCAGGAGCGGGCCCAGGTGCTCGGCGACCGCCGCCCGCACCTCGGCGCGCAGGGCCTCCTCGTCGGGGACGACGTGGGCGCCGGGGAGTGCGGCCGCCGGGTCGTCCGGCAGGCAGGCGAAGCCTTCCGTGCGGACGGCCATGCGGCCCAGGCTCCGCTGGAAGGAGACGTTCGCCACCGGCAGGCGCGGGACGCGGCGGTGCAGGAACCACGGGACCGTGATCAGCAGGGTGGCGGGCCAGGCGTACCGGTGCAGGCCGAAGCTCGCGACCACGTCGGGGCGGGCCTGGGTGCCGTAGTCCTTCAGTACCTGCGCGTTGTCCCACGCGAGGAACGCGTCGAGGTCGGCCCCGCCCTCCGCGAGCCTGGCGGCGTTGACCCAGCCGCCGCCGTGGGGGGTCCGCTCATCGGCGCCCAGCTCGGTGACGCGCAGTCCGGGGAACACATCGGCGAGGCGGGCATAGGAGTCCGCGACGGCGCTGGGGGCACTCTGGGCGGGCGCGGCCAAGGTGGGAACGGACATGCGAGGGACCACCGAATCGCGATCGATTGCAGGTAAGCCTTACCTTACCCGACGTGATCGAGGTTTCAACCGCGGTCCTGTCCGCCTATGGTGCCTCTCGTACCTTTCACAGCAGGCGAAGACGGGGCGGGGCGGACGTCGTGGAGCAGACCGGAGCGCGCGAGGCG
>NZ_WMBF01000025.1:0-30129 GCF_019400875.1 Streptomyces anatolicus
GTCGAGGACGGTGGAGATACGTTCAGGCATCGCTGCGGCTCCCGTTCATCCAGGCGGCTCCCACGCGCGCGGTGAGCGCGCCGAGCGCCGCGCCTGCGGCCACGTCCGAGGGGTAGTGGACGCCGACGACCAGCCGGGAGACGCACATCGCGGCGGCCAGCGGCGGCACGAGACGGGCGCCGGCGGGGCGCAGCGCGCCGTACGCGACGGTGGCGGCGGCGGTGAGCGCGGTGCCGCGCAGCCAGGCGCCGCGCCGCTCGCGGTCGGCGGCGGCGCCCACGAGGCCCGCGGCGATCCAGAGCGCGCCGTGTTCGCCGCTCCAGGAGAGGGCGCGCGCGGCGCTCGCCACGCGCGGGTCGGTGCCGCAGTCGCGCAGGGCCGACAGCAACCTGTGGTCCACGTCGTACATGTGACCCCTTTTTCGCCGGGAACCGGACACCTCGACTCTTGGGGCCAACCCTCAAATAATTCCGGCAATCTTGTGATGACACTCCCTTAATCACCCATTTCGGTGAGAGTACGGATGATTTATGGCGAACTACCCCTAACAGGGCGTTACGGTCGGTGACATGCCTGCCGAATCCCCCGCACTGCCCCCTTCCGAAGCCGTGTCCGTCTCCGGCTGGGGCCGCACGGCCCCGACCACCGCCCGGCTGGTGAGACCCCGCACCCCGGAGGAGGCCGCCGCCGCCGTACGCGACTGCGGCGAGCGGGGCGGCATCGCGCGGGGGCTCGGCCGGGCCTACGGCGACGCGGCGCAGAACGCGGGCGGTGCCGTCTTCGACATGACGGGCCTGGACCGGGTGCGGGTCATCGACGCCGACGCGGGCACGGTCGTGTGCGACTCCGGGGTCTCGCTGCACCGCCTGATGGAAGTCCTGCTCCCCCTCGGCTGGTTCGTGCCGGTGACACCGGGGACGCGCTATGTGACGGTCGGCGGGGCGATCGGCGCCGACATCCACGGCAAGAACCACCACGTGTCGGGGTCGTTCTCCCGCCACGTCCTCTCGATGGACGTGCTCACGGCCGACGGCACGGTCCACACCGTCACGCCCGGCACCCCGCTCTTCGACGCCACGGCGGGCGGCATGGGCCTGACCGGCGTCATCCTGTCGGCGACCGTGCAACTCCAGCCGGTCGAGACCTCCTTGATGACCGTCGACACGGAACGCGCCGCGGACCTCGACGACTTGATGGCCCGCCTCACCGCCACCGACCACCGCTACCGCTACTCGGTCGCCTGGATCGACCTCCTGGCGCGCGGCACGGCCATGGGCCGCTCGGTCCTCACCCGCGGCGACCACGCCCCCCTGGACGCGCTTCCGGCTCGGGCACGCGCGCGCAGGGCCCCGCTCGCGTTCCGCCCCGGACAGTTCCCCGCCGCCCCCTCCTTCGTACCGGAGGGGCTGCTCGGCAAGGCCTCGGTGGGCCTGTTCAACGAAGTCTGGTACCGCAAGGCGCCCCGCTCCCGCACCGGCGAGCTGCAGAAGATCTCCGCCTTCTTCCACCCCCTCGACGGCGTCCCGCACTGGAACCGCGTCTACGGCCGCAGCGGTTTCGTGCAGTACCAATTCGTCGTCGGGTACGGCAAGGAGGAGGCCCTGCGCCGCGTCGTGCGGCGCATCTCGGAGCGCGGCTGCCCGTCCTTCCTCGCCGTCCTTAAGCGCTTCGGGCAGGGCGACCCGGGCTGGCTCTCCTTCCCGATGCCCGGCTGGACGCTCGCCCTCGACATCCCCGCCAACCTGCCGGGGCTCGGCGCCTTCCTCGACGAACTCGACGAGGAGGTGGCCGCCGCCGACGGGCGCGTCTACCTCGCCAAGGACTCACGGCTGCGGCCCGAGATGCTCGCCGCGATGTATCCACGGCTCGGCGACTTCCGCGCCCTGCGGGCCGATCTCGACCCGTGCGGGGTGTTCCGCTCGGACCTCTCCCGCCGCCTCGCCCTCTAGGAGACCGGTACTCATGAAAGACGCCTTCGGCACCCCCCAGTCCCTGCTCGTCCTCGGCGGCACCTCCGAGATCGGCCTCGCCACCGCGCGGCGCCTCGTCGCCCGCCGCACCCGCACGGTGTGGCTGGCGGGCCGCCTCTCACCCGCCCTGGAGAAGGCCGCGTCCGGGCTGCGCGACCTGGGGGCGGACGTGCGCACCGTCGCCTTTGACGCGCTCGACCCCGAGTCCCACGAGGAGAACCTCGGCAAGGTCTTCGCCGAGGGCGACATCGACATGGTGCTGCTCGCCTTCGGCGTCCTCGGCGACCAGGCACGCGACGAGGACGAACCCCTCGCCGCGGTGTGCGTCGCCCAGACCAACTACACCGGGGCGGTCTCCGCGGGCCTGGTCTGCGCGCGGGCGCTGCAGTCCCAGGGGCACGGCTCCCTGGTGGTGCTCTCCTCCGTGGCGGGCGAGCGGGCCCGCCGCGCCAACTTCATCTACGGCTCCAGCAAGGCGGGCCTCGACGCGTTCGCCCAGGGCCTCGGGGACGCGCTGTACGGCACCGGGGTGCATGTGATGGTGGTCCGCCCCGGCTTCGTACGCACCAAGATGACGGTCGGCCTGGAGGAGGCGCCCATGGCGACCACTCCGGAGGCGGTGGCGGAGGCCATCGAGACCGGTCTGCGGCGCCGCTCGGAGACGGTGTGGGTGCCCGGGGCGCTGCGGATGGTCATGTCGGCGCTGCGGCACGTCCCGAGGCCGCTGTTCCGGCGCCTGCCGGTCTGAGCGCCGCTCGGGGCCTCAAGCGCTGAGCGCTCAGCGCTTGAGGGTGACGACGACCGCCTTCGACGCGGGCGGCCCGCTCTGGAGCACGTCGACGGTGCCAAAGCCGATCACCTTGTCCGTGCCGGGCACCGGGACGATCCGCTTGAGCCAGAGCTGCTGCTCCGACTCCGGGCGCACGCCTCCGGTGGCGGGCAGCCGAGGCTTCCCGATCTTGGTGCAGGCGCCGTCGGCGGCCAGGTGCCAGTTGCCGTCCATGAAGAAGCCGCCGTCGCCGTCCCGGGTCACCGGGCGCCGGTACGCGCACGCGCCGGGGAACGGCTCGGCCTCCGTCCAGCGGGAGCCGTTCCAGCGCAGAGCGAAGGACGAGGGCCGCGGGTCGGGGTTCTCCTCGGCGTCGTACCCCTTGAAGGAGTGCTGGCCGACGGCAAGGGCGTACGTCTTGGAGGCGACGTCGATCTCCGTGAAACCCGCGAAGGGCTCGGGTGGCACGGGGGCCGGGAAACGCATCGTCGGTGTCTTGGTGAGCGTCCACTTCTCGCCGTCGTACCGCATCGCGGCGGGCTGTGACACCTGGCCTCCCGCGCCGCCGATGCCCGGCCCCGTCGTGCGGGAGCCGACCGCCCACACGTCGTCCGGCGCCGAACCGGCGAGGGCGACGATCCTCTTCGCGGGCATCGGCGTCACCGTCCAGCGGCGGCCGTCCCAGTGCGTGACCTTCCCGTCGCCCTGGAGCACCCACACGTCGTCGGGGGCGATGACCTCGACGTGGGTGAGCGGTCCGGCCGGGGCGTTCTTCACGGGACCCCAGCGGGTGCCGTCCCACAGGGCGTGACGCGGCTTCCCCCGGGCCGAGGAGGTCCCCTCCACGGTGCTCAGCCGGATGCCCGCCGACCCCAGGGACTCCAGCCGCGAGAGGGCGGGGTCGCCCTCGACCGGCATCGGCTTCCGGGACCACTTCTCGCCGTCGAAGTGCAGCAGGTGCCCGCGCGCGAACCGCCCGTCCGTGCCGGCACCGTCGCTGCCGACGGCCCAGATGTCGTCCGGCGCCATGACGGCGCCGTCGATCAGCTCGCCGTCCACCTCGTCGATACGCTCGTACGCCCAGGAGAGCCCCGCCGCGCGCGGCTTGTCCGGCGCGTCCGGCTTACCGCCGCCCCCGTCGCGTTCCTGCGCCCCGCAGCCCGCCGCCACGACGGCTAGCACGGCGACGGCCGCCGCTGATCTGCGCATGGTCCCCCCAGCACGGTCGACCGGAGGGCTGCCCCGGTCAGCGAGCGGGCAGCGTACCCCGGGCCTCCGAGGACGGCGTCTGAGGGGGCACCACGGGGCCTCGGCCGCCGAAGGCGAACTCGCGCAGCTTGCGCCAGACGCCGTCGGAACCCTGCTCGTAGAGCGCGAAGCCGGTGCAGGACCACTGGGCCTCGTACTCGGAGAGTTCCTCGAACGCCTGGTCCATGGCCTCTTCGGCGATGCCGTGCGCCACCGTGACATGCGGGTGATAGGGGAACTGCAGTTCGCGTGCTATCGGCCCCGACGCGTCCCGCACCCGCTCCTGGAGCCAGGAGCAGGCGGCGGCGCCCTCCACCACCTGCACGTAGACGACGGGCGACAGGGGACGGAAGGTGCCGGTCCCCGACAGGCGCATCGGGAAGGGGCGGCCGGCCGCCGCGACCGTGAGGAGATGCGCCTCCACTGCGGGCAGCGCGGACGCCTCCACCTCGGTGGGAGGCAGCAGGGTCACGTGCGTGGGGATGCCGTGCGCCGCGGGGTCACCGAAGCCCGCGCGCCGCTCCTGGAGCAGGCTGCCGTGAGGCTCCGGGACCGCGATCGAGACGCCGATCGTTACGGTCCCCACGTCGTACTCCTGTCGTCGTGTCGGTTCGTCGTGCCGGTGGGCGGTGGGGGCGCTGCTCAGTGCTTGGCGGGCAGGAAGCCCACCTTGTCGTACGCCTGCGCGAGGGTCTCGGCGGCGACGGCACGGGCCTTCTCCGCGCCCTTGGCCAGGATCGAGTCGAGCGTCTCCGGGTCGTCCAGGTACTCCTGGGTGCGGTCCCGGAACGGGGTCACGAACTCGACCATGACCTCGGCGAGGTCGGTCTTCAGCGCACCGTAGCCCCTGCCGGCGTACTTCTGCTCCAGTTCCGCGATACCGGTGCCGGTGAGCGTGGAGTAGATGCTGAGGAGGTTGCTGATGCCCGGCTTCCCGGCCAGGTCGTAGCGGACCACCGTGTCGGTGTCGGTGACGGCGCTCTTGACCTTCTTGGCGGTGGCCTTCGGCTCGTCGAGGAGGTTGATCAGGCCCTTCGGCGTCGACGCCGACTTGCTCATCTTGATCGACGGGTCCTGAAGGTCGTAGATCTTCGCCGTCTCCTTGAGGATGTACGCCGAGGGGACCGTGAACGTCTGGCCGAAGCGGCCGTTGAAGCGCTCGGCGAGGTCACGGGTCAGCTCGATGTGCTGGCGCTGGTCCTCGCCGACCGGCACCTCGTTCGCCTGGTAGAGCAGGATGTCCGCGACCTGGAGGACCGGGTACGTGAAGAGGCCGACCGAGGCGCGTTCGGCGCCCTGCTTGGCGGACTTGTCCTTGAACTGCGTCATGCGGGAGGCCTCGCCGAAGCCGGTGAGGCAGTTCATGACCCAGCCGAGCTGGGCGTGCTCGGGGACATGGCTCTGGACGAAGAGTGTGCAGCGCTCCGGGTCGAGACCGGCGGCGAGCAGCTGGGCCGCGGCGAGCCGGGTGTTGGCGCGCAGCTCGGCGGGGTCCTGCGGGACCGTGATCGCGTGCAGGTCGACCACCATGTAGAAGGCGTCGTGGGATTCCTGCAGGGCCACCCACTGGCGGACCGCGCCGAGGTAGTTGCCGAGGTGGAACGAGCCGGCGGTGGGCTGGATTCCGGAGAGCACACGAGGTCGTTCAGAGGCCATGCGCCCCATTCTCTCAGGTGACTCTCATAGCTCGGAAACAGGCTTGCGGTCCGTCGGCAGGCCGGGGGCCGGGTGGGCGGACATCAGGTCGGCGACCTCGGCCCTGATCTTCGTCAGGGCACCCTCGTCCCCGGTGCGCGCGGCGGCGACACCGCGGTCGATCCAGTCGGCGACGGCCGCCATGTGCTCGGTGCCGAGGCCCCGGGAGGTGAGGGAGGGGGTGCCGATGCGCACGCCCGAGGGGTCGAAGGGCTTCCTCGGGTCGAAGGGCACGGTGTTGTGGTTGACGACGATCCCGGCGCGGTCCAGGGCCTTGGCGGCGATCTTGCCCGGTACGTCCTTGGGGGTGAGGTCCATCAGGATCAGATGGTTGTCGGTGCCGCCGGAGACCAGGTCGAAGCCGCGGGCGAGCAGGGCGTCGGCGAGGGCCCTGGCGTTGGCGACGACCGCGTGGGCGTAGTCGCGGAAGGAGGGCCGGGAGGCTTCGTGGAGGGCGACGGCGATGGCTGCGGTGGTCTGGTTGTGCGGGCCGCCCTGGAGGCCGGGGAAGACCGCCTTGTCGATGGCCTTGGCGTGCTCCTCGCGGGACATGAGCATGGCGCCGCGCGGGCCGCGCAGGGTCTTGTGGGTGGTCGTGGAGATCACATCGGCGTGCGGCACCGGTGAGGGGTGGGCGCCGCCCGCGATCAGTCCGGCGATGTGCGCGATGTCGGCGACCAGGACGGCGCCGGCCTCGCGGGCGATCTCGGCGAAGCCCGCGAAGTCGATGGTGCGGGGCAGGGCGGTGCCGCCGCAGAAGATCAGCTTGGGGCGCTCCTTGAGGGCGAGGTCGCGGACCTCGTCGAGGTCGATGAGCCCGGTGTCCCGGCGTACGCCGTACTGCACGCCGCGGAACCACTTGCCGGTGGCGGAGACGCCCCAGCCGTGGGTGAGGTGGCCGCCCATGGGCAGGGCCATGCCCATCACGGTGTCGCCGGGCTCGGCGAAGGCGAGGTAGACGGCGAGGTTGGCCGGGGAGCCGGAGTAGGGCTGGACGTTGGCGTGCTCGACGCCGAAGAGGGCCTTGGCGCGGGCGACGGCCAGGCGCTCGACGGGGTCGATGTTCTGCTGGCCCTCGTAGTAGCGGCGGCCCGGGTAGCCCTCGCTGTACTTGTTCTGGAGGACGGTGCCGGAGGCTTCGAGGACGGCGGAGGAGACGTAGTTCTCGCTGGGGATCAGCCGCAGGGTGTCGGCCTGGAGCTGTTCCTCGGCGCCGACGAGGGCGGCGAGTTCCGGGTCCTCGGCGGCGAGGGCGGGGTGGTGCTGAGGGGAAGGAGAAGAAGAGGGGGAAGTCATGGCGTCCTCCGGGGCGAGCGGTGTGTGTCCGGTCGTGGTCCCGGGGTGCCCAGGCGGGCGGCACCTCGAAGGTTCTGCCTTCGCACGGCTTCCTCGGGGTCGGTTCCCCGTGCGCCAGTCGCCGTGCTGTTGGGGCCACCATAGCGGGCACGCCGTTGTGTCAGGTTTCTTCGTCCGCGATGCGAGCGACGATAGAGATTGGCCCACCGGCCCACCATCGCCCACGCCGCAGGACGAACGGAGACCCCGTGTCGAGTACGCCATCTCCCCGCACGGCCAGCGAGCAGTACATCGCGTCGGCCGAGGCGCACAGCGCGCACAACTACCATCCGCTGCCCATCGTGGTCGCCTCCGCCGAGGGCGCGTGGATGACCGATGTCGAGGGGCGCCGCTACCTCGACATGCTCGCCGGGTACTCGGCGCTCAACTTCGGGCACGGCAACCGCAGGCTGGTCGACGCGGCCAAGGCCCAGCTGGACCGCGTCACGCTGACCTCGCGGGCCTTCCACCACGACCGGTTCGCCGAATTCTGCACGCGCCTTGCCGAGCTGTGCGGCAAGGAGATGGTGCTGCCGATGAACACGGGCGCGGAGGCCGTCGAGACGGCGGTGAAGACCGCGCGGAAGTGGGGGTACAAGGTCAAGGGCGTGCCGGACGGACGGGCGAGGATCGTGGTGGCCGCCGACAACTTCCACGGCCGGACCACGACCATCATCAGCTTCTCCACGGACGCGGAGGCGCGGGCGGATTACGGGCCGTACACGCCGGGCTTCGACATCGTGCCGTACGGGGACCTGGCGGCGCTGCGGGCCGCGGTCACCGACGACACCGTGGCGGTGCTGCTCGAACCGATCCAGGGCGAGGCCGGGGTGCTCGTGCCGCCCGCCGGGTATCTGGCGGGGGTCAGGGAGCTGACCCGGGAGCGCGGGGTGCTCTTCATGGCGGACGAGATCCAGTCGGGGCTCGGCCGGACGGGACGTACGTTCGCGTGTGAGCACGAGGGCGTGGTGCCGGATGTGTACGTACTGGGCAAGGCGCTCGGCGGCGGGGTCGTGCCGGTGTCGGCGGTGGTCGCGGACGCCGATGTGCTCGGGGTGTTCGGGCCGGGTGAGCACGGGTCGACGTTCGGCGGCAATCCGCTCGCCTGTGCCGTGGCGCTTGAGGTGATCGCCATGCTGTCGACGGGCGAGTTCCAGGAGCGCGCCACGGAGCTGGGCGACCATCTCCACGCCGAGCTGGGGCTGCTGACGGGGACGGGCAAGGTGACTCAGGTGCGTGGGCGCGGGCTGTGGGCGGGCGTCGACATCGCCCCGTCGCACGGCACGGGCCGGGAGGTCTCGGAGAAGCTGATGGACCGGGGGGTGCTGGTCAAGGACACGCACGGGGCGACGATCCGCATCGCTCCCCCGCTGGTGATCAGCAAGGAGGATCTGGACTGGGGTCTTGATCAGCTGCGGTCGGTGCTGAGCTAGCGGTCGGCCGGGTGCCGTACCGGGGGCCCTGCGCCCCTGTCCCCGGTACGGCACCGCGAGGCTTGGCCCGTCGTCACCTCACTTGCGGCCCACGCCCGCGAACATCGCCACCTCGTCGGGGAGCGGCGCGTCGGCTCCGGCGTGCTCGGGCCGCCAGCGGTTGCACGACACGACGCCGGGCTCGAGGAGCCGCAACCCGTCGAAGAAGCGGGCCACTTGGTCCGGGGTGCGCTGGGTGAGCTTCGGTGTCCCGTGCTCGTTCCAGAACGCCACGGCCGCGTCCACGTCCGGCATCGTCGGGCTGGTGACGGTGTGGCTGAGCACGAGGTGGCTGCCCGCGGGCAGGCCGTCCAGGAGCCGTCGCACGGTGGTGTACGCCTCCGTGTCGTCGTCGATGAAGATGACGACGCCGAGCAGCATCAGGGCGACCGGCTCGCTGAAGTCGAGGGTGCGGGCGGCGTGTTCGAGGATGGTGTCGACGTCGCGCATGTCGGCGTCGAGGTAGTCGGTGCGGCCCTCGGGGGAGCTGGTGAGCAGGGCGCGGGCGTGGGCGAGCACCAGCGGGTCGTTGTCGACGTAGACGATGCGGGAATCGGGGGCGAGGCGCTGGGCGACCTCGTGGGTGTTGTCGGCGGTGGGCAGGCCGGTGCCCACGTCGAGGAACTGCCGGATGCCTTCGTCCTGCACCAGGTGACGCACCGCGCGGCCCAGGAAGAGGCGGTCGGCGCGGGCGTACTCGCCGATGCCCGGGTGGAGTTCGCGGATGCGGTCGCCCGCCTCCTGGTCCACCTCGTAGTTGTCCTTGCCGCCGAGCCAGTAGTTCCAGATGCGGGCCGTGTGGGGCCGGGCGGTGTCGACTCTGCTGAGGTCGGACGCGGTCTCGGGCATGGACTCGGGCACGGCGGGCTCCTGGGCGGTGGGGCGGCGGCACGCGGCAGCGCGTTTCAACGGGCAGCCTACCCAAGGGCATTGAGGGGTACGGTCCCGTCGTCACCGATGGCTGCCGATGCCCTGGCCTCAGAGAATCACGTGCGGGACGAACCGTGCGTACTCGTCCGTGATCAGCCCGGACGACTCCCTGATACCGAGCCCGGCCGCCTCGCCCTCGACGACCCACGCGCCGAGGACCACGCGGTTGCCGTCGAAGTCCGGCAGGGGCGCCAACTCCTGGTAGCAGCAACGCTCTTGGTGCGGGGCCGGCTCGGGGGCGCCCGGTTCGTGGACCGTGACGCCGGCGCCTTCCCGGCCGAGGAGGGGCTTGGCGACGTAACCGCGCTCCCTGGCCAGCTCACGCGGGCCGTCCAGGTAGGCGGGGAGCAGGTTCGGGTGGCCCGGGTACAGCTCCCAGAGGATGGCGAGGAGGGCCTTGTTGGAGAGGAGCATCTTCCAGGCGGGCTCGATCCACAGGGTGGAGCCGGTGCCGCCGCCGTTGTCGAGGGTCTCCAGGACGTGCGGCGCGAAGCGGTCGGTGGTCAGCCACTCCCATGGGTACAGCTTGAAGCAGGAGCGTATGAAGCGGAGCCTCTTGTCGACGAAGCGGCGCGAGAGGCGGTCCCAGCCGATGTCCTCCATGGAGATGGAGGCGGTGGGGAGGCCGGCCTGTTCGGCGGTCTCGCGCAGGTAGGCGACCGTCATCAGGTCCTCGCCGAGTTCGTCGGCGGCGGAGTGGGCGAAGTAGAGGGGGCCGCCGGGCGGCAGCAGGGGGGCCTGCCTCTTCCAGGCGGCGACGAGGCGTTCGTGGAGGGAGTTCCACTGGTCGGCGCCGGGGAAGCGCTCCTCCATCCAGAACCACTGGGGGCTCGCGGCCTCCACGAGGGAGGTGGGGGTGTCGGCGTTGTACTCCAGCATCTTGGCCGGGCCCGTGCCGTCGTGGCGCAGGTCGAACCTGCCGTAGAGGGAGGGGAGTTCGGCGCGGCGGTGCCAGGCCTCGGTGACGGCGTGCGCCACGCGCGGGTCCGTGAGGCCGAGGTCGGCGAGGCGGTCGTGTTCGACGATGTGCGCGGCGGCGGCCAGGCACATGGCGTGCAGTTCCTCGACGACCTCCTCCAGTGCCTCGATCTCGGGGAGCGGGAAGACGTAGTAGGCGCTCTCGTCCCAGTAGGGGCGCAGGGTGTTGTCGGGGTAGCGGGTGAGGGGGTAGATCAGGCCCTGGTCCTCGACGGTTCGCTGCCAGTTGGGGCGGGGGGTGAGGGTGCGGCGTTCCATGGCGTGCGGGTCGTCTCGTGCCGTCTCGTCTCTTTTCGTGCCGGGGCTGGTCAGCCGCCGCCGCTGCGGCTGCCGCCGTTGCCGCCGCTGCCGCTTGAGCAGCCGAAGCCGTCGCGGTCCACTGCCTCGCTGCGGCTGAACGTGCCGTTGTCGGCGTGGCGGCCGGTTATCTCGGCGTCGTAGTACCAGGCGGGGTCGGTGGTGCGGTCGGGGGTCCTGCCTGTGCCGTAGGAGCCGTTGCTGGCCTTGCGGCCCTTGCCGTGGGAGGTGCCGGTAAACGTCTTGCAGCTCTTGTCGCCGATGATTCTGTAGCCCAGGAAGCCGTCGTAGCTGTCCCGGTCCACGCAGCGGCGGTCCGGGTCCGAGCCGCAGGAGGTCAGGGTGGCGGCGAGTATACCCATGCCGCCTAGCAGGACGGTGCTTGAGCGGAGGCGGCGGGGGGTTTTCGCTGGCGAGGTCGCTGGCGGCTGTTCCTGGGGGGCCTCTGCCTGGTCCTGCGCCATTTGTTCTGCCACTCCCCCGTTGGTGCGTGTGTTCGGTGGCTAGCCTAGTTGGCGCTTCTCTGCGGGTTCGTTGTGGCTGGGCGCGCAGTTCCCCGCGCCCCTGACGGGGCGCCCACGGCCCGGTTTCTTTCCTGCGGGATCGTCGTGGCTTGGCGCGCCGTTCCCCGCGCCCCTATCGGGGCGCCTGGCACCCCGGACCCTTCTCCGCGCCCCTGGCGGGGCGCGGGGGGCGCTCTACTTGGGTAGTAGCTCGAACAGGCTGGAGAAGCCCTCGTTGCCGTGGCCTGTTGCTATTCGGTGGTCCATCAGGGTTTTTACCTCTCGCATTCTTACCGCCTCCACCCCTACCGACTCCCGGTGGCCTATCAAGTCGTCCATCAGGGCCGCCTGGACGTTCAGCGGGCCCAGGTCCGGGCCGTACTCGCCGGTCTTGATCGCGTTGGCCATCATGGTGAGCAAGGGGGCGTAGCCGGAGAGGGAGTCCGTCAGGCGTTCGGTGAACGCGGTTACGTCGCCGCCCTCCGCCCGCACCAGGTTGAGCGTGTGCAGGAAACCGATGAGCATCTCGAAGCCCATCGCGACCTGGGCCATGAACTCCACGGCGGCGGCCCCGGCGTCCTCCCCGTGGTACGCGATGCCGCCGAGCAGCCGCAGCGTCGGCTCATGGGCCTCGTACGCCTCGCGGGAGCCGCTGAAGGGGAACCTGACGTGCGGCTTGCCCACGTCCGGCGGGTCCCCCATGACCTTGCCGTCGATGTACTCCGCGCCGCGCTCGCGCGCCCAGCGCTCGTTCGCCCGTGCCTGCGCGGGAGAGCCGCTCGTGACGTTCACCAGGACCTTTCCGGCGACCGCTCCCTCCACGGCCGCCAGGACCTCGTCCACCGCCGTGCCGTCGAGCAGGCAGATCACTACGAGCGGGCTCGCCGCCACCGCCTCCGCCGCCGTCGCCGCCGCCGTCGCCCCCGCGTCGACCAGCGGCGCGCTCTTGGACGCGGTTCTGTTCCAGACAGTGGTGGCAAAGCCGTGATCCACGAAGGTCCTTGCGATCGCGGAGCCCATGTCGCCCAGGCCGAGCACGGTGACCCGGCCGGTCGAACCATTGGTTGTCGGTGTCGTATTCGTCATGGTGGGGACAGTAGTTGGGGGTGTCGCGTGAATGGATCGGTCCGGTGGCCTAGGGCCGTTACGGCTTTGGGCGCAGGCCCTTAGCTTGTTCTTTATCTTCCGACCACCGCGCCGCATGAGTGGTCGGAAGATAAAGAACTTCCCAACCTCGATGTCATCCCTGGAAGTGACCCACCGCAGCGGTGATCGTTCGTCGGGTATGACCATGCACAGAGCAGTTACAGCGTTCACGCTCGCAGCAGTATCGGCAGGAACGGCACTGGCAACCGCCGTACCTGCGTCTGCCGGAGGCGTCGGCGACTTGCTGTCGCCAGCCTTCGGCACTAGCTGTGCCAACCAGAACACGGGCGCCCACGCTGACGGCGCGACCACCCATGGCACGGGAGCTGGCAACGGCAACCTCGCTGGCCTCCCGGTCGGTTCCGCCCTCAACCAGTGCGGCGGCGCCGACGCACCGGTCATTCAAAGCCTTATGAAGCCGGACCTAGGCGGTCCTGCCAAGGTCAATGCCCAGAGCGTTCTGGCTCTGGTCAACGTCGGGGTGCAGGACCTCGGTACCCTCAGCTCATGACCAGGGCCTGGCTTCACGACGTCTCTCGTAGGGCGACAGTCCAGGCGATCTTCTGGGGGGTCTCCCGCAGCCGTATGGGACGCGGGTGCGCGAGACCGTCCTGATCCGCACAACGCCCACTCAGCGTGGGGTGAAGGTGTCGATGGTCAGGGCGCCGGTCTCGTCCATGCGGACGCGGCAGGGGCACAGCACTCCCGGAAGGAAAGGACCCGAGGTGCAATCGAAGCCTAGAGGGGTTTGCTTGAGCCGGATGCGGTGAAAGCCGCACGTTCGGTTCTGAGGGGCCGGGACGCGGAGGCGCCCCGGCTACCCGACCCTTCGTCGTGGTCACGTGCACCTTGGTCGGAGCACAGGATCAGACGAAGGCCGCCCCCACGTCCGGCGAATCCCCAGGTGAGCGACCCAGTTCGAGACACCGTTCGAGGCCGGAAGATAAAGAACAAGCTCAGCTTGCTTTTTGTCTACCAACATCTTCCAGGCTTGCCGATGGCCTTAAGAGTCCCGGGGCGTTTGACGGTCTTGCCGACGTCGTAGCGGGGTGCCCGATGTTTGTTCTTGGCGCCGGGTGGCCGTCCAGGGCCAGCGCCCCGCGGTTTGGGAACACGGGTCGGGCAGGCGAGGTGAGCGCGGATGTTTCTGAACCCCCGGCGGACCCGGGCTGGGGTGAGCCGGTCCGAGGCGGTGGGTTTCTCCCAGGGCCGACGAAGGTCCGCGGTGAGGGGCCGGGCGAGCCGGAGCTGGGTATGAGCGACGATCAGGATCCAGGTCCAGCGGTCCGCCGCTTCGGGCGTACGGAGTTTCGGGGTGGTCCAGCCGAGGGTCTGCTTCGCGAAGCGGAAGGTGTGCTCCAGATCGAAACGGCGGAGAAATGCCTGCCAGAAACGATCCACATCGTCTGGGGTGGCGCTGGTCTTGGAGGACCATAACCACACCGGTGGGGCAGTCCGTTCCTTCGATAGATACTCGACCCTTAGCCGTATCAACGTGCCCTCGATCAGGGGAAGTTCGCCGTCGTGGTCGAGCCATGAGGAGCGGTGGGTGAGTCTTGGATGGACCCGGTCCCATGCCTGGGTCTCGGCTTTGCCGTAGTTGGCGGTGTCGGTGACCGTGGTGATCGCGGGCTCGGGCCAGGTCTCCGGCTTGGCGAAGCGGAATTCCGGGCCGTGCTTGGGCGGCCGGCCGCCCTTTGGGTCGTAGACCCGAGGAGGTCGCATGACGCGGTCGGAGCGGACCCGGCCGACCAGCTCGGCCGGCAGATCGCGCAGGACCCAGGCCAGGCGGGTGACGTCGTAGCCGGCATCGCTGACGATCACGATGTCCGGGTCCCCGGCCTGCCACTGACCTGCGGCGATGAGCCGTTCAACGACTCCCCGCAGTTGGGCTGCGGTGACCGCGGTCGCGTCGTCCACCGGCCCCAGCCGGACCGCGTCCAGGATGGCGGTCCAGGACGTGGCTCCCGGCTCCAGCACGGCCACGAAGGAGTAGGGCCAGCCCGGGATGAACTGCGAGGCCGTTTTCGCCCGGCCATAGACGTGGCAGAACAGCCGCTCGGCCGAGCACGGCGCGTCCGAACGAAGCCACGGCGACACATCGACCGCCAAGACCAGGCGTCCACCGTCGAACCGCGGCAGCGGCAAGCCAGCCAGCACCGTCCGCAGCCGATCCACGTCAATCCGTCCGTGGTTCAGACCGCCGTACATCGCTCCGTGCCCACGACGATGCTCGGGCAACAGCGTCAAGTCCACCGGAGACTTCACCGCCCCGTCCGCGCACAGCACCGCGTCCACCAGCTCGAACAACTCGTCGCGCCGCGCGGTCAGACACTCGTAGAACTCGCCCCGGAAGCATGACGCTTCCGCGAACGCTTCCCCCCGGACAGCATCAGACAGCAGACTCACCCTCACGGCCTTCGTCGTGGTCATGTGCACCTTGGTCGGAGCACATGATCAGACGAAGGCCGTCCCCGCGTCCGGCGAATCCCCAGGTGAGCCACTCAGTTCGAGACGCCGTTCGAGGCCGGAAGATAAAGAACAAGCTTAGGACCGCGAGGGCAAGCGCATCGCGTCACGGAAGCACCCGGCACAGTGCCTCCAGCGCCCCCGTCCACGCGTGCTCCGGCGGCGTCCCGTACCCGACCACCAGCGCGTCCCGCTGCCGCGTCCCCGCGAGCGGATGGCGGAAGCGGGCCAGGCCATGGACCGCGAGGCGTTCCCAGTTGGCGGCCTGGACGACCGACTGCTCGGTGCCGGGCGGGAGTTCGAGTACCGCGTGGAGGCCGGCCGCGATGCCCGTGGCGCGGGTCTCGGGGGAACGTGCGGCGAGGGCCGCCACGAGCTGGTCGCGGCGGCGCCGGTAGCGCAGGCGGGCGCCGCGCACATGACGGTCGTACGCACCCGACGTGAGGAAGTCCGCGAGCGTCAGCTGGTCGAGCGTGCCGCAGGACCACCCGGCCGCCTCCTTCTCGCCGAGTACCTCGTCGCGCAGCCCCGACGGCACCACCATCCAGCCGAGGCGCAGCCCGGGTGCGAGGGATTTGCTGGCCGTGCCGAGGTAGACCACGCGCTCGGGGTCGAGGCCCTGGAGCGCGCCGACGGACTGGCGGTCGTAGCGGAACTCGCCGTCGTAGTCGTCCTCCAGGATCAGGCCCCCCTCGCGCCGCGCCCAGTCGACGGCCGCCGCGCGCCGGTCGGGGTGCAGCGGTACGCCCATCGGGAACTGGTGTGCGGGCGTGAGCAGCACCGCCTTCGCGGCGCCCGCGCCGAGGCCCGCGGTGCGGGTGCCCAGGGCGTCGAAGTCGAGGGGGCTCGTCCGCAGGCCCGCGCGGTGCAGCAGGTTCCAGTGGATGTCCAGGCCGTACGACTCCACGGCCGCCGCCCGCAGACCGCGCGCCCGCAGCACCCGGCCCAGGAGGGACAGGCCGTGCACGAACCCGGCGGTGATGATCACGCGGTCGGGGTCGGCGTGCACGCCGCGGGCCCGCGCGAGGTAGCCGGCCAGGGCCTCGCGGAGTTCGACGCGGCCGCGCGGATCGCCGTACCCGAACGCGGAGTTGGGCGCCGCCGACAGCGCGCGCCTGGCCGCCTTCAGCCACTCGGCGCGCGGGAAGGCGGCCAGGTCGGGCCTGCCGGGTGTCAGGTCGTACGTGGGCGCGCCCGCGGGTCTGCGGGTCGGCGCGGGCCGTACCGGCGGCGTGATCACCCGCTCGGCGACCCGCGTGCCCGAGCCCTGGCGGGCGGTGAGCCAGCCCTCGGCGACCAGGTCGGCGTAGGCGTCGGCGACGGTGTTGCGCGCGATGCCGAGGTCGGCGGCGAGGGAGCGGGACGAGGGCAGCCGGGTGCCGGGGGTGAGACGCCCGCCGCGCACCGCCGCGCGCAGGGCGTCCGTCAGGCCCTTGCGCACGCCGTCGCGGGACGCGTCGCCGCCCGTCTCCAGATGCAGGTCGACGCCGAGATTGGCCCAGGATTCCGCCATGGAAATGGACCATACCGGTGGGCTGCCCCGACCCTAGGGTCGAGAGCATGACTACGAACGAGACCACCCCTGAGAACAAGTCGGAGACCGCCTCCGCCAAGGAGTACGTCCACGAGCACACCCCCCGCCTCGCCTGGGCCACGCACGCCCCCGAGGTCTTCAAAGCCATGATCAAACTCGACGCGGCGGCCCGTAAGGGTCTCGACCCGGTGATCTACGAGCTGGTCAAGATCCGCGCGTCGCAGATCAACCGCTGCGCCCTCTGCCTGGACATGCACACCAAGGACGCGCTCGCCGCGGGCGAGAGCGTCGAGCGGATCGTCCAGCTCAGCGCGTGGGAGGAGTCGCGGCACTTCTACACGGCCAAGGAGGTCGCCGCGATCGAGCTGACCGAGGCGGTCACCGTCCTCACCGACGGCTTCGTGCCGGACGAGGTGTACGAGAGGGCCGCCGCGCACTTCGAGGAGGCGGAGCTGACCCAGCTGATCGCCGCGATCACCGTCATCAACGCGTGGAACCGCTTCGGCGTCTCGACCCGCCAGGTGCCGGGCCACTACAAGGCCGGAGACCTCAAGTGAGCACTCGCACCACGCACTTGGACAAGCGCGTCGGCGCCGCGATGTCCGCGCTGAGCGCCGCCGCCAAGCAGGGGCTCGGCGATCCGGTGCTCGCCGAGCTGGTGATGATCAGGGCCTCGCAGATCAACGCGTGCGCGTTCTGCCTCGACATGCATGTGGAGATCGCCCTCAAGGGCGGCGAGAGCGCCAAGCGCATCGCCCTCCTCAACGCCTGGGAGGAGGCCGGGGACCTCTTCACCGAGCGCGAGCGCGCCGCCCTCGCGCTGACCGAGGCCGTCACCGTCCTCACCGACGGCTTCGTACCGGACGAGGTGTACGAGAAGGCCGCCCAGCACTTCAGCGAAGCCGAACTCGCTCATATGCTCGGCGTGATCACCGTCATCAACAGCTGGAACCGGCTGATGGTCAGCCGTCGCATCGAACCCGGGGGGACCTTCTCGTGAACGCCGTCGACACCCTGCGCGCCCTGCACCACGACCGCGCTCCCGGCGACCCGCTGATCCTGCCCGGACCGTGGGACGCCGCGAGCGCCCGGGTCTTCGAGGAGGCGGGCAGCCCCGCGCTCGCCACGCCCAGCGCGGGGATCGCGCTCTCCCTCGGGTACGAGGACGGGCAGGTGCCGCCCGGGGAGATGTTCGCGGCGATCGCGCGCATCGTGCGGTCGGTCTCGGTGCCGGTGAGCGCGGACGTCGAGGGCGGTTACGGCCTCCCGGCGAAGGAGCTGGTGGAACGGCTCCTGGAGACCGGCGCGGTCGGCTGCAACCTGGAGGACTCCCGGGGCGGCGCGCTCAGGGAGCCCGCCGAGCAGGCCGTTTTCCTCGCGGAGGTGCGGGCCGCGGCGGGGAGCCGGCTCTTCGTCAACGCCCGCGTGGACACGTTCCTGCGGGGCGTGCCGGAGGTGGCGGCGGCGGTCGAGCGGGCCCGCCTCTATGTGGCGGCAGGGGCGGACTGCGTCTACCCGATCCTGGCGCCGCCCGAGGCGCTTCCCGCGCTGCGGGCGGGCATCGAGGGGCCGCTCAACGCGGTGGCCGGGGCGGGCGGGCCCTCGCCTCAGGAGCTGGGGAAGCTCGGTGCGACCCGGATCACCTTCGGCCCCGGCCTGCTCCACCGGAGCCTGGGCGCGCTGCGGGACATCGCCGACGAGCTGGTCTGAACCGTGCCGGGCGCCCCTTCAAAAGGCGCCCGGCACCGGTGCGTTGTGCCCACCCGTGCCGCCCTGCGGCACGCCTGCCCACAACGGGAGGAGCGGCTTACTCGGGCAGCCAGCCCTTCCACTTCGACTCGTTCTTGTCCACCCACGCCTTCGCCGCGTCCTCGGGGGACATCTTCTTGTCCGCGATCATCAGGGAGACCTCGTTCTGGTCCTCCTCCGACCACTTGAAGTTCTTCAGGAACTCCGCCGCGTCGCCGCCCTTCTTGGCGAAGTCCGCGTTGAAGTACTTCTGGAGCGGCGTGTGCGGATAGGCGCACTTGATCTTGTCCGGGTCGGCGTCGCAGCCCTCCTTGTACGCGGGCAGCTTCACCTCCGTCATCGGCACCTTCTCGAACAGCCACTGCGGCTTGTACCAGTAGGTGAGGAACGGCTTCTTCTCCTTGGCGAACTGCTCGATCTGGGTGATCTGCGCCGCCTCGGAGCCGGCGAAGACGACCTCGTAGTCGAGGTTCAGGTTCTTCACCAGCGCCTTGTCGTTCGTCACGTACGACGGGGAGCCGTCCATGAGCTGGCCCTTGCCGCCGCTCTCGGAGGTGCGGAACCGGTCGGCGTACTTGTTGAGGTTCTTCCAGTCCGTGACGTCCGGGTGCTTCTTGGCGAAGTACGTCGGGACGTACCAGCCGATGTGCCCGGTGACGCCGATGTCACCGCCGGAGACGATCGTCTTCTTCTCCTTGACGTACCGCTGCTCCTGGTCCGGGTGGCCCCAGTCCTCCATGATCGCGTCGACGCGGCCCTGGCTGAGCGCGTCCCAGGCGGGCACCTCGTCGATCTGGACCTTGTCGACGCGGTAGCCCAGTTCGTTCTTGAGCAGGTACTCGGCGACGGCGACGTCCGCCTGCGCGCCGACCCAGGACTGGACCGAGAGGGTCACCGTCTTGGCCCCGGCGGCGTTCGCGTACGGCGATGCCTGCTTGCTCATGTCGGCGGCGCCGCAGCCGGAGAGCGCGAGGAGCGCGCCGCCGGCCGTGACGGCACTCATGACACGCGTACGAACTCGCATGTCACGCTCCCTTCTTGGCGCTGTGCGCCCGGCGTGCCGTCGGCTGGGTGACGCGGTCGAGCATCAGGCCGAGGCAGACGATCGCGATACCGGCCACCAGGCCGGTCGCCAGGTCGCCCTGCGCGATGCCGAAGACGACGTCGTAGCCGAGGGCGCCACCGCCGACCAGACCGCCGATGACGACGACGGCGAGGACCAGGACGACGCCCTGGTTGAGGGCGAGCATGAGCGCGGGGCGGGCCAGCGGCAGCTGGACCTGGCGCAGCTGCTGCCAGCTCGTGGCGCCGAGGGAGCGCGAGGACTCCATCGCGGCGGCGTCGACCTGGCTCAGGCCCTGGGTGGTGATGCGGACGACGGCGGGCAGCGCGTAGACGACGGCCGCGGCGACCGCGGGGGCGCGGCCGATGCCGAAGAGGGCGACGACCGGGATGAGGTAGACGAACTGCGGCATCGTCTGGAAGACGTCGAGCACCGGGCGCAGCAGGCTCTCGAACCGCTTGCTGCGGGAGGCCGCGACGCCGATCGCGAAGCCGAGCACGAGGGTGACCGCGACACCGGCGAGGACCTGCGCGAGCGTGTCGAGGGACTTGTCCCACACGCCGAGCACGCCGATCGCGCCCATCGCGGCGACGGCGGTGAGGGCCGTCTGCCAGGTGCCGATCAGCCAGGCGAGGGCGGCGACGACGAGCAGCACCGACCACCAGGGCAGGCCCTGGAGGCCGTCCCTGACCGGGTTGAGGACCCAGTCGGTGAAGTGCGCGGCCCAGTCGGCGGTGCCGCCGACGAAGGGCACGCCGGTGTAGATGTGGTCGACCATCCACTCCTTGGCGGTGTTCACCGAGGGGGCGATGTTGACGACCCAGCCGGTCGGCCAGTCCACGCGGTCCGCGAAGCGGGCGGCGAGCGCGGCGAGGACCGTCCCGGCGGCGGCGACGGCCCAGCCGCGTCCGCCGCGCAGCGGGGAGGTGTCCTCGGCGTTCGCACCGGCTCGCTCACCGGCCGCGCCGGTCACCCGGTCCAGGACGACGGCGAGCAGCACGATCGGGATACCGGCGGCGAGCGCCTGGCCGACGTCGACGGTGGAGAGCGCCTGGTAGACGCGGTCGCCGAGGCCGCCCGCGCCGATCACCGAGGCGATGACGGCCATGGAGAGCGCCATCATGATCGTCTGGTTGAGGCCGAGCAGGAGTTCCTTGCGGGCGAGCGGCAGGCGCGCGGAGAACAGGCGCTGGCGCCCGGTCGCGCCGAGCGAGGTCACCGCCTCCATCACGCCGCTGTCGGCGCCGCGCAGGCCGAGCGCGGTGAGGCGGGCCATGGGCGGGGCGGCGTAGACGACGGTGGCGATGATGGCCGCGGGGACGCCCATGCCGAAGACGAGGGCGAACGGCAGCAGGTAGGCGTAGGCGGGCAGCACCTGCATGGTGTCGAGGACCGGGCGCAGGACGCGGAAGCAGCGGTCGTTCAGTCCGCCCGCGAGGCCGAGCAGCAGGCCGATCACCACGGAGGCGAGGACGGCCACGATCATCAGGGCGAGCGTCTGCATGGTCGGCACCCACATGCCGAGCAGGCCGCAGACGGCGAACGCGGCGGAGGCCATGACCGCGAGCCTGACGCCCGCCACGCGCCAGGCGACGAGCCCGGCGCCGATGGTCACGCCGGCCCATCCGGCGGCGAGCAGCACGAGGTAGACGCCGCGCACGGAGAGCACGATGGCGTTGCTGATGTGCCCGAGGAAGTAGACGAACAGCGGGTGGTTGTCGCGGTTGTCGATGATCCAGTCGGTCGTCTTGCCCAGCGGCTCGGTCAGGTCGACGGTGAGCGCGTCCGGCCAGGCGCCGGAGGCCCACTTGGCGTCGAGGATCGAACCGTAGAGGACGAGTGCCGCCGCGGCGACGGCGAGCAGCAGGAGCTTGCCGACGGCACGGTGGCGCAGGAGCGCGCCGATTCCGGTGTCCCGTACGGGACTCGATGCGGTGGCTGTGGCCATCACCCGACCACCTCGCCCTGGCCGGGGACGGTTGGCGCGGGGGCGCTCGGCGCCGGGGGCGTCGGCGCGGGGACCGCGGTGCCGGCGACGACGGCGAGCAGCCCGGCGTGGTCCACCACGCCGAGGCACCGCTTGCCGTCCATCACACGCACCGGGAAGCCGGAGCGGGCGACGGCCTCGATGGCCTCGGAGACCTTGGCGTGGGGCGCGAGGGCCGCGCCGCGGCTCTCGTCGTCGCCGGTGGCGGGGCGCATGGCGCTGCGTACGCTCATCACGTCGGCGCGGGCGACATCGCGTACGAAGTCACGGACGTAGTCGTCGGCCGGGGAGCCGACGATCTCCTCGGGCGTGCCGCACTGGACGACGCGGCCGTCGCGCATCAGGGCGATGCGGTCGCCGAGCTTGAGTGCCTCGCTGAGGTCGTGGGTGATGAAGACCATCGTGCGGCCCTCTTCACGGTGCAGGCGGACGACCTCTTCCTGCATGTCGCGGCGGATCAGCGGGTCGAGTGCGCTGAACGGCTCGTCGAAGAGCAGGACCTCGGGGTCGACGGCGAGGGCGCGGGCCAGGCCCACGCGCTGCTGCTGGCCGCCGGAGAGCTGGCCCGGCTTGCGCTGTTCGAGGCCTTCGAGGCCGACCTTCTCGACGACTTCGAGGGCCTTGGCGCGGCGCTCGGCCTTGCCGACGCCCTGGATCTCCAGGCCGTAGGCGACGTTGTCGAGGACCGAGCGGTGCGGCAGGAGGCCGAAGTGCTGGAAGACCATGGCGGCGCGGCGGCGGCGCAGTTCGCGCAGGCGGGCCTTGTCCATGGCGAGGACGTCCTCGCCGTCGATGGCGATGGCGCCGGAGGTCGGCTCGATGAGCCGGGTCAGGCAGCGTACGAGGGTGGACTTGCCGGAGCCCGACAGGCCCATGACGACGAAGACCTCGCCCTTGCCGACCTCGAAGGACACATCCCGCACGGCGGCCGTGCAGCCGGTGCGCTCACGCAGTTCGGCGGGGCTCAGGCCGTGCAGCGAGGTGTCGTCCGGTATGCGTTCGGCGCGGGGGCCGAAGACCTTCCAGAGGTTCTTGACGGCGAACACGGGCCCGTCGGCGGGCGCCGTGGTCTCGGTCTCGTTCGTCATGGTGGCTTCGCTCATCGGCCGTCACCACCAAGGATCTCGGCACATTTCTCCCCGACCATGAGTACTCCGATCATCGGGTTCACGGCGGGCATCGTCGGGAAGACGGATGCGTCCGCGATACGGATTCCTGCCATGCCCCGGATCTTCAACTCCGGGTCGACCACGGCGAGTTCATCATGGGAAGCGCCCATTCGGCAGGTCCCCGCCGGGTGGTAGACGGTGTGGGCGGCCTTGCGCACCAGCTCGCTGATCTCGGCGTCGTCGGTGACCTCGGGGCCGGGGAAGACCTCGCGCTTGAGCCACTTCTTGAACGGCTCGGCCTGCGCGACCTCGCGCGCCAGCTTGATGCCGTCGACGAGGGTCCGACCGTCGTAGTCGCCTTCGTCCTCGAAGTACTTGAAGTCGAGGGCGGGCTTGACCTCGGGGTCCGCCGACGTCAGGTAGAGGCGGCCGCGCGCGCGGGACTTGGGGATGTTCGGCGTCATCGACACGCCGTGCTCCGGGCGTTCGTAGCCAAGCCGCTCCGGGTTGTCCGTGAACGGGATCTGGTAGAAGTGGAACATCAGGTCCGGGCCCTTGTGGTCCGGGTCCCGCTTCACGAACAGACCGGCGTCGGAGTCCATCGCGGAGTTGCCGGGGATCGGCCCGTTGGTCTCCCAGACGATGACCGACTCCGGGTGGTCGATGAGGTTCTCGCCGACGCCCGGAAGGTCGTGCACGACGGGGATGCCGAGCGCTTCGAGGTCCTTCCTCGGGCCGATGCCGGAGTGCATGAGCAGCCGGGGCGTGTCGACGGCGCCGGCGCAGACCAGCACCTCGCGGCGGGCGGTGAGCAGCGACTCCTCGCCGTCCTTCATCCGCACGTGGACGCCGCGCGCGGTCTTGCCGTCCAGCTCCAGCTTGGTGGCCCAGGTCTCCAGGAACAGGTGGAGGTTCGGGCGGTCGCCGGCCTCCATGTGGGGGTGGAGGTAGGCGACCGACGCGGAGGAGCGCTTGTTGTTCTCCGGGTGGTAGGCGAGGTCGAAGAAGCCGACGCCCTCGTCGAACGGCTGGTCGTTGAAGCCGACGACCTCCGGGACGCCGAGGGCGGTCTTGACCGCCTCGACCCAGTCGGTGGCGATCTGGTTCTGGTCCTTCTTGGCGACGCGCACGATGTTGTTGCGCAGCTTGCCGAAGTAGGGGTCCATCGCCTTGGCGTTCCAGCCGGTGGCCCCGGCCTCCTCCCACTCGTCCCAGTCGGACGGCAGCGGCTTGAAGGAGATCAGGGTGTTGTGCGACGAGCAGCCGCCGAGCACCTTGGCACGGCTGTGCAGGATGTGGGAGTTGCCGCGCGGCTGCTCCGTGGTGGTGTAGCCGTAGTCGAGGTCGCCGCCGAGCAGGCCGAGCCAGCGGCGGAGCGTGAGGACGTCCTCACGGTCGATGTCGCTGGGACCGCCCTCGATGACGGCGACGGTGACGTCCGGGTTCTCGGTGAGGCGCGAGGCGATCACCGATCCGGCGGTGCCGCCGCCGACGATGACGTAGTCGTACTCGGTCGCGGACCGCGGCGCTGCGGACCGGTCCACTGCGGACTGGGGCGTTTCGGCCATGGGGTGGCTACTCCTCTTCCTGCGAGGTCGTGCAAGGTGCTTGCGCGTAAGGGGCGGGGGGGTCAGCCGGCGAACCAGCGGACCGGCTGCGGCGCCAGGTTCTGGTAGATGTGCTTGGACTCGCGGTACTCGGCGAGTCCCGCGGGGCCCAGCTCGCGCCCGACGCCGCTCTTGCCGAAGCCGCCCCACTCCGCCTGCGGCAGGTAGGGGTGGAAGTCGTTGATCCAGATGGTGCCGTGGCGCATCCGGCGTGCCATGCGGCTCGCGCGGCCCTGGTCGCTGGTCCAAACGGCGCCCGCGAGGCCGTACTCGGTGTCGTTGGCGAGGGCGACGGCCTCGTCCTCGGTGCGGAAGGTCTCGACGGTCAGGACGGGTCCGAAGACCTCCTCGCGTACGACCTTCATCTCGCGGTGGCACTGGTCGAGCACGGTCGGCTCGTAGAAGTAGCCGGTGGCGGGCCTGGTGTCGGCCGGCTCGGGGCGCTTGCCGCCGGAGCGGAGCACCGCACCCTCCTCCAGGGCCGAGGCGACGTACATCTCGGTCTTCTCGCGCTGCTGCTGGGAGACGAGCGGACCGCACTCGACGCCGTCCTCGGTGCCGCGGCCGAGCTTGATCTTCCGGGCCCTGCGGGCCAGTTCGGCGACGAAGCGCTCGCGCACCGACTCCTCGATGATGAGGCGGCCACCGGCGGAGCAGACCTGCCCGCTGTGGATGAAGGCGGCGTTGAGCGCCTGGTCGACGGCGGTGTCGAAGCCCTCTTCGGTGGCGCAGGCGTCGGCGAAGACGACGTTCGGGTTCTTGCCGCCCAGTTCGAGGGCGACCTTCTTCACGCCGAGCGCGGCGGCCTGGGCGACCTTGGTGCCGGAGACGAGGCCGCCGGTGAAGGAGACCAGGTCGACGTCGGGGTGGTCGGCGAGGCGGGCGCCGACGGTGTGGCCGGGGCCGGTGACGATGTTGGCGACGCCGGCGGGCAGGCCCGCCTCGACGAGCAGGTCGATGAGCGCGACGGTCGTCAGCGGGGTGATCTCGCTGGGCTTGATGACGAAGGTGTTGCCCGCGGCGAGGGCCGGGGCGATCTTCCAGCTGGCCTGGAGCAGCGGGTAGTTCCAGGGCGTGATCATCGAGCAGACGCCGACGGGCTCGTGCACGACGACGCTGTGGATGTCGTCGGAACCGGCGTCGACGACGCGGCCCGCGCCCTCACCGATGACCAGATCGGCGAAGTAACGGAAGGCGTCCGCGACGCAGTCCACGTCGACGCGCCCCTCTTCGAGGGTCTTGCCCGCGTCACGGCTCTCCAGAAGACCGATCTCCTCGCGGTCACGTACGAGGAGGTCGGCGACCTTGCGGAGCAGCGCGGCACGCTCGGCGACAGGCGTGTGCGGCCACGGTCCCTCGTCGAAGGCCTTGCGGGCGGCGGCGATGGCCGCGTCCGCGTCCTCGGTCCCGCCCTCGGCGATCAGCGCGAACGGCTTGGCGTCTGCCGGGTCGAGGATCTCGCGGGTGGCGCCGGAGGCGGCGCTCAGCCACTCTCCGCCCACATGGATGGTCTGTTGTGCGGACACGTCCCGTTTGCCTTCCGTTCCTGTCATATGCCCCGCCCGTCACTCGCGGTAGCCGGGTGCACCTGCCCCACGGCGGGAAAAGCATGCCTGTTCGGTGGCCGAAAGTGCGCCTTGTCACTGCGCGTACCGACAGCGGAGGCGAAAAGTGCGCTTTGTACAGCGCTGTCGACCTCCTGACCGTACCCGCGTGTCCGCCATACGGGACGCTCAGGAGTCCTGACTCACACTCCGCCGGTGGCCGCCGCGGCGCTCTCGACGGGGTCGTCGTCGAGGTCCGGCTCGTCCCGCGCGGTGAGCCCGGCCACCCAGAGCGGCATCAGCCAGTGCACGACGAAGACGGTGAACAGGACCGGGAAGACGAGCCCCTTGATCTCCACGTCCGCGAGAGCGGCGGCACCCGAGCCGACGGTCGCCGCGAGGAGCACCCAGAGCATCGCGCGGTGGGCGAGGGCCGCCACCCGGTTCTTCTCCGCGCGCTGCCTCTCGTCGAGCGCGCGGACGCGCAGTTCGAGCAGGCCGCGCGTCGAACTGTTGATGACGCCGGTCGCGAAGCACCACGGCAGCAGCAGGCCGAGCATGGCGAACAGCGCCCAGCGCCGGTCCCCCACGACGGTGCACAGCCAGGCCGCCACGCTCACGCCGGTCAGCGCGATGTGCGCGCACACCACGGCACGCCTGCGCGCGGCGGTGGCGTGCAGCGGCGCCGCCTCACGGCGGTTCATCAGCCGGTACATCCGCCGGTCGTAGCTCGTCAGGGGGCGCTGCTCGCTGGTGGTCATCACTGGTTCCTCCCGTAGACCTCGTCCGTGAGCGGGCGAAACGGCTCGAGGGAGAACACGGCCTCGACCGGCAGCCCGAAGAACTTCGCGATCTTCAGGGCGAGGTCGAGGCTCGGGTTGTACTGCCCCCGCTCGATGTAGCCGATGGTCTGGTAGTGGACCCCCACTGCCTCGGCCAGGCTCTGACGCGACACCTTCCGCTCGGCGCGCACCATCGCCAATCTGTTGTGCACTTGCTCGCTCATGTATAAGAAGTACTACATTCGTGAGTACGTAGGCAACGGGTCAGGACGGGAAACCTGCCCCGGAAACAGAACCGCCCCCGGCGGCCGCAGTGAACGGCTGCCGGGGGCGGGAGGGCCCTCGGGAGGACTCAGATGAGGCCGAGCGCGCGCACTGCCTCGCGCTCCTCGGTCAGCTCCTTGACGGACGCGTCGATGCGGGCACGCGAGAACTCGTTGATCTCCAGGCCCTGGACGATCTTGTACGTGCCGTTCTCGGCGGTGACGGGGAAGGAGGAGATAAGCCCCTCCGGAACGCCGTACGAACCGTCCGAGGGGATGCCCATGGAGGTCCAGTCGCCCGCGGCCGTGCCGTTGACCCACGTGTGGACGTGGTCGATGGCGGCGTTGGCGGCGGAGGCGGCCGACGAGGCGCCACGGGCCTCGATGATCGCGGCGCCGCGCTTGGCGACGGTCGGGATGAAGTCGTCGGCGAGCCAGGCCTGGTCGCTCACGACGTCGGCGGCGTTCTTGCCGGCGATCTCCGCGTGGAAGATGTCCGGGTACTGGGTGGCCGAGTGGTTGCCCCAGATCGTCAGGCGCTTGATGTCGGAGACCGGGGCGCCGGTCTTCTTCGCCAGCTGCGACAGGGCGCGGTTGTGGTCCAGACGGGTCATCGCGGTGAAGCGCTCGGCCGGTACGTCCGGGGCGGCGGCCTGCGCGATGAGCGCGTTGGTGTTGGCGGGGTTGCCCACCACGAGCACCTTGATGTCGTCGGCGGCGTGGTCGTTGATGGCCTTGCCCTGCGGCTTGAAGATGCCGCCGTTGGCCTCCAGGAGGTCGCCGCGCTCCATGCCCTTGGTGCGGGGGCGGGCGCCGACGAGCAGGGCGACGTTGGCGCCGTCGAAGGCCACGTTCGGGTCGTCGCTGATCTCGATCGAGTTCAGCAGCGGGAAGGCACAGTCGTCCAGCTCCATGGCGGTGCCCTCGGCGGCCTTCAGCGCCGGCGTGATCTCGAGAAGGCGCAGGTTGACCGGCACGTCAGCGCCGAGCAGGTGGCCGGAGGCGATGCGGAAGAGCAGCGCGTAGCCGATCTGGCCGGCCGCGCCGGTGACGGTGACATTCACGGGAGTGCGGGTCATGGCGATCTCCGTAAGACAGCTGGCGGTGGGGGTCCCTGATCCTCGTACCGGTGTACTGGATCCCCTTTTTCCTGGATCCCCGCCGACGCCTCTTCGAGTCCTCGATCGCCTCTCGATGATCGATCTCTTGGCATCAAGAGAGATCCGGCGGTCAGGCTATCGCGCCCGGACCTTCCATGAACGCCGGGTCACCTGTGGCCCGGCCCACAGCCTTTCCGCACCCTCGAACGGGGGGGGCGGCCGTCACCTCGGGGGAGGGAGCGTGACGGCCGCCGTGGGGGTGTGACCACTCCCGTGGGGGTACGGTCCGCCTGCCCTCCCGTTACGAGGTCATGCACCTCCACCCCCCACTTTTTTCCGCCTACTCGGTGCAGCCCTTCTCCCCCGACGCCAGCACCGCGCAGGCCTTGGCCGTGGTGCCCGCCTTGACCGCGACCATCGGGGTGTACGCGTCGAAGTCCTCGTTCACCGTGCCGCTCTGCTTGGCCGACGCGCCGCCGCCCGACCCGGTGACCGTGACCTTGTCACCCGGCGTGGCCTGGGTGATCCGCGCCCACGCGGCGGCGCACGTCTTGCTGTAGCGCACCTCGATCAGCGTCTTGCCGACCGTGGCCCGCGAGGTGGTCCTCGCCAGCTCGCCGCCGCAGCCCATGTTCTCGGGGTCCTTGCCCGCGCAGTCCGCACCCCGGCACTCCACCCCGGCGGGCAGCTTGGCGTCGCTCGTGGTCGGCGACGCGGACGGCTCGGTCCGGGCCTTGTCCTTGCCGTCGCCGCCCCGGTCCGTGAGGAAGAGCGCCGCCGCGATGACGACGAGCGCCCCGACCACGCCCGCAAGGAACATCGTCAGCTTCCGGCGTCGCCGCTGTCCGTCGGGCGACCCGGCCGACGGCGCCGGCGCCGCTACCGGTGCCGGTGCCGCGCCGAAGGGCGACGTGGACACATCGGCGGACGCGGACACATCGGCGTACGAAGAGGAAGCCGCGCCATAGGAGGGCGAGGCCTGCGGCGGCACCGTCGGGGAGGCCTGCGGCGGCACCGTGGGCGAGACACCCGCGGGACCCGCCACACCCGTCAGGCTCCCGACGCCCCCGGCGCCGTTGCGCGCCTTCGCCTTCGGCTCCGCCGACGGGCGCGCCCGGCCCGGCTCGCCCAGCTCCCCCAGCGCCGCCCGCGCCTGCGAGATCCGTATCGCCTGCATGGTCATGTCGTGCCGCATCTCGGAGCGGCTCCAGGCCCGCTCCGCCAGCTCCCACATGGTGATGAGGTGCACCGGCTGCGCGCCCGTCACCTCGGCGAGCGCGACGACCGCGCCCTTCGGCGCGAGCAGCCGCCCGTTCAGATAGCGCTCCCACGACGTCTTGCTGTAGCCGGTACGGTCCGAGACGGCCGCGACGCTCAGACCGCTGTGGTCGACGAGCCTGCGCAACTGGTCGGTGAACTCCCTGACCTCCGGGCCGAGTTCGTCCGGCAGTGCCTTCCAACGAGGCATTGCTCCCCCTCTTCCCCCCGTACGTGCCTGTCCTGTGCCCGTACGTTCTTCTCCCCACCCCGCCCGGCGCCCCGCGGGCCGTCCTCCGACGCTACCCAGAGGGATGCGCGGAGCAACGCTGTCAGTTCCCGGCGCCCCGGACAATCGACCGGACATTCGGATCAGGCTCGTTGCAGGTCGCGAACACCGTTGCGGAATGGTCACCTCCGTGCCACAGGGACCGGGCATCCCTTGAACGCGCTTGGCGCGTCCATGACTCTGGATCCCGAGCGGAACGCACCGCTTACATCGGGAGATTCCGGGAGTCCCAGAGATCCGCCGGGACCCCCTCCCTGAACGGCGGCGCCCGTCCTCCCACGGGGGAGAGGACGGGCGTCGTCCCGTCACACGCTCAGCCCGGGGTGCCCGGCCTGACGAGCCCCGTCTCGTACGCGACCACGACCGCCTGCGCCCGGCTGTCCAGGTCGAGTTTGCTCATGGTGCGGTTGAGGTGCGTCTTGACGGTGGCCTCGCTGATGTACAGCCGCTCGGCGATGTCCGCGTTGGTCAGGCCGCGCGCGATCAGCTTCAGGACCTCCACCTCGCGCAGGGTCAGCGCCGCGAGGTCGGGCAGCGGTTCGCCTCCGTCGCCGCCGGGCCCCTCGGTCTGCCGCGCGAACGCCTCCACGAGGCGGCGCGTGATGCTGGGCGCGAAGAGCGCGTCGCCGCCGCCGACCGCGGCCACCGCGGCAAGCAGCCGTTCGGGCCCGGAGTCCTTGAGCAGGAAGCCGGAAGCGCCGGCGCGCAGCGCCCCGTACACGTACTCGTCGAGGTCGAAGGTGGTCAGCACTAGGACGCGCGGGGCAGGTTCGGGGGCCTGGGCGAGGATCCGCGCGGTGGCCGTGATGCCGTTCGTGCCCGGCATCCGGATGTCCATGAGGATGACGTCGGGCCGGGTCCGGGCGGCGAGTTCGACGGCCTCGTCCCCGTCGCCCGCCTCGCCGACGACCTCGATGCCGGGCGCGGCGCGCAGCAGACCGACCAGCCCCGCGCGGATGAGGAACTGGTCGTCGACGACAAGTACCTTGATGGAGCCGGTCATCCGGTCATTCCGCCCCGTCGGCCCCCCGAG